>JAFSVJ010000075.1 GCA_017445025.1 Abditibacteriota bacterium
TTAGCAAGAGCCGGAAAATCTACGATTTTCAGGTGCCCGACGGCAAAAATCTTTATCACTAAAGATTTTTGACTAGACCCCTGAGTTGTATTAGGGGGGATTTAGGGGGGTGGCATCTTAAAATCAATAATTAATAATCAATAATCAAATTAGTTTGCTCAAAACTTTATAGTTGCTCTTAAAAGTTAGTATTTTCTCTTTTGATTTTTGATTTTCCATTTTTGATCAATAATTAATAATCAATAATCAAATTAGTTTGCTCAAAACTTTATAGTTACTCTTAAAAGTTAGTATTTTCTCTTTTGATTTTTGATTTTCCATTTTTGATTATAATAATGATGGGGGGATGGATATAAAAGCATAATACAAGGAGCCTTTCGGCTCCTTTCTTATTATTTTAATATTTCTTCATTGATTATCTTAACCGGCAGGTAGATATTGGCAACATCAATGTATTCTTTATTGATAATTTTTTGTAAAAGTCCAATTATATTTTCTGCCAACACATCAAGATTAAACTGAAGCATACATATATTTTGAGGGTATGAAATATCGTTGGGATAATTGGTGTGTGTTATGATTTTTTTACTGAAAAGATTGTGGTCATATAACACACTGAGAGCAGATTTAAACATAGTATCATCTGTGAAAACAAAGGTGTCAACTTGGTCTTTGTATTTTAAAAGATTTTCTATAATAACTTGTTTTCTTTCTTCGGTGGAATATTTCCCCTTGACTTTTACGGTTTTGTATTTTTGAGAAAAATAGTAATCTAATCCGTAGTTATAAAATGTGAGCCTGTGAATTTCTATGTTTTCATCGTCAAAACTGTTAAAAACCAAGGCTTTTTCTAAATTATACTTTTTTAAAAGATAATCTATTTTTTTTGCCATATCATAAATATCTATGGTCACGTTATATTGGGCTGTGTCCAAAGACAGAGCGTTTATAATGGGTATTTTTTTTGTTGAAACATCACTTGTCAAAAGGTCTTGAACTGTAAAATCCAAATTAATGTTTACCCACCCTTCAATATCGTATGGAGGAATTTTTACCGTATTGAAAAAGGAAATTTCTTTGTTGATAAAATACACAAAGGTTTTAAATCCTTTATCTCTTGCGTAGGTTTTTAATTTTTGGGCTATATAATTGTATGACCAATAGAAGTTGTTTTCGCTAAATATATCCGGAACAGCAATTATTATGTATTTTTTGTAATTGGCATCTTTGATAAAAGTGCCACTGCCTAAGATTCTTTCTATTAAACCGTTATGCTCAAGCTCACTTAGGGCAAGTCTTAAAGTAGAGCGAGATACATCAAAAGTTTTTGCCAGATCTACTTCTGCGGGAAGTTTGTCCCCGGGTTTCCACGTGTTGTTATTGATTCTTTCTTTGAAAATCTTTATTATTTCATCTTTTTTTGACATAGTTCTTTCTCCTACACTATTATTATACCAAAAAATATAAACAATGTCAAGTCAAAGGTATATACCTATTTGCAAAATAGTAACATATAATTATTAAAAAAAAGCTTTTTTCCCTTGATATTTTATTCATAAAGTGATATAATATAAGTGTAAGATATCTTTAATCTTTTAAAGGTCTATACCTATTTATATTAATGGAGGAACAACAAATGTTCAAAAAAGGTTTTACCTTAATAGAGTTGTTGGTTGTAATCGCAATTATAGCCATACTTGCCGCAATTCTATTTCCCGTATTTGCTCAGGCAAGAGAAAAAGCCAGACAAGCTTCTTGTTTGTCTAACACAAAACAGATAGGAACAGCTCTTCAGCTGTATATTGACGACTATGACGAGACAGTTCCTATTATGTATAACGGATCCATCACAAAGGCGGGTAGTGGTGCATCCTACCCCGGATACCCCATTAACAACTTTGCTCAATGGGATAATGGTTGGGGATATGATGATTGGACACAGTTTTACTGGTCTTGGATGGATGCAATATTCCCTTATTTAAAGAATATAGGTGTTTACAAATGTCCAAGTGCCAAAAATGATATGGGTGTATTTATAACACCGGGTTATGCTTATAATTTCCAACTTGCAGGTGGTTTATCCGGTTGTTTCATATCACAGGGTGCAACTTCTTGGCAAAGCCAAACACCTTCCTGCCTTGCGGAATTATCAAATACTTCAGAAATTGTTTTCTGCACAGATGCTGTTATTTTGAAATCCAATCCTATAACACTTTCTTATACATGTCCTTTGTTATCATTCCCGGATGTTAGCGGATTGACAACCGCAAATTATTACATTCCTTCAAGACATAATGGCGGACAAACCTTTACTTTTTGTGATGGTCATGCAAAGTATTACAAAGTTAACCAAGGACCTCTTGACATTAACGGTATGGGATTAAAGTCAGGCGGAAATAAATATTGGGGTCACTTAACTCAATACTGGGATCCGAGATATTATTAGAAAATAAATCAGAAAAAATATAAAGAGCGTGTTTATCACGCTCTTTTTTTTGAAATTTGTTATTTGAGATAATAAATGGTATAATATAATTGAGAATTGTTATTTTTGTAAAAAACACAAAAGGATATATAATTTATGAAAATTGAATTTCCAAAAGATTTTTTGTGGGGTGTAGCAACTTCCTCATGCCAGATAGAAGGTTCCGCTAATATAGACGGTAAAGTTGACTCTGTTTGGGACACATATGCCGACGCAGGTAAATGTCTTAAGGGTGACACTCCGAGAGTGGCTTGTGATCATTATCATCGATATAAAGAAGATGTAGCTCTTATGAAGGAGCTGGGGGTTAAGGTCTATCGTTTTTCTATTTGTTGGCCAAGAGTGATTTCAGACATAAAGGGTACAGTAAATGAAAAGGGGTTGGAGTTTTATTCAAATTTGGTTGATGAGCTTATAGCTGCCGGCATTGAGCCTTGGATAACTCTTTTCCACTGGGATTTGCCTCAATATTTACAGGATGCTTTTGGCGGATTTTTGTCAAGAGATATTGTAGGATATTTTCAGTATTATACTGAGGTTATGGTTAAGGCCTTAGGTGATAGAGTTAAGCATTGGATGCCTATAAATGAGCCGGATAATGCCACTACTTTTTCTTATGGATTTCCTTGGATGCCTCCGGGACCTGTTGTAGGTGAGAAAAAGACAGCAAATTCAATTCATCATATAAATCTCTGTCATGGTATTGCAGTAAAGACAATCAAAGAGCTTTGTCCCGATGCAAAGGTGGGTTGTGCTTTTGACTGTGCCGCATACTATCCACGAGAAGATTGTGATGACAACTGGGCATTAATAGAACAAGAATGGAAATATGAAAACGGTTATTTTTTGGATCCTATGTTTTTTGGAAAGTATCCCGATTGTTCTTTCAGAAATTGGCATGACGGTTATCCTGACATAGAACATGGTGATATGGAATTATTAAATCATCCCATTGATTTTTTGGGAATAAATCAGTATTACGGATATGTTTTGAAAATAGACGGAAGAGGGCATAACGGGTATAATTTTTATGTTCGAGAGCATAATGATCTCCCCAATTCTTGTATGGGAATAACTCCTGATATGTTTTATTATCTTTTGAAATATTTGCATAGACACTATCCTATTAAGGAATTGTATGTGACCGAAAACGGAAACGCTTGGACCACTGATACTGAAGAAGAGCAGTTAAAGGACGATTACAGAATAGATTTCATTAAGATGCATTTAAGTTCAGTCAGAAAAGCTATGGACGAAGGCTATTTTGTAAATGGTTATTTCCATTGGTCCTTTATTGATAATTTTGAATGGGGAAGCGGATATAAATGGAAGTTTGGGTTGGTTCACCTTGGAGAAGACCTTAAAAGAGAGCCGAAGAAATCTTTTTGGTGGTATAAAGATTTAATTAAGAATAATTCTTTTGAAAAGGATAGGGAATATTCCAATAACGAAAACCCTCAATTAATCTTTTGGAATAAGAAATAAAGAAAGTGGTACTCCGACTTATCTCAAGTTTGCCGGCTGATAATAATGGAAAATGCATAATGAAAACGGCAAAGTTGTAGCTCAGTATTTAAAGAATCATCCTAAGGTTCTTTGGGTATCTTATCCCGGTCTTAAAGATAATAAGTATTATGAGCTTGCTCAAAAATATCTTCCCGGTGGTCAAAGCGGTGTAATATCTTTTGGTGTTAAGGGTGGCAAAGAAGCAGCCATGAAAGTTATTAATAACTTTAAAATGATTTATATAGTCACACATGTTGCAACTCTTACAAGTTCTTGCATTCATCCGGCATCAACAACTCACCGTCAATTGAGTGATGAGCAATTACAAGAAGCCGGCGTTCCTCCTGAGTTAATCAGATTATCAATAGGAATAGAAGATATTGAAGATATAATAAATGATTTGAGCCAAGCTCTCGATTTGGTTTAAGTGTTATAATAAAAGCACCCTAAAAAGGGTGCTTTTTTATTTTATTATTTTTTTGTAAACTTTAATAAAGTTGTCAGCCATAATACTCATTCCTATGTCGTTGGGATGAATTGTATCACTTGTGTATTGGTCAGAGTAAGTATCTTCACTTTTTATTTTATATATGTTTTTATCTGATATAGACCACTCTTTAAACAATTCTCTCATTATGATATTTTTTTTAATAGGTTCTTTTTGAGTGGTTGTAATATGAATTATAGGTTGTTGCTCAATAAAGACAATAGGTGTGACAGGATGTCCTTCTCTGAATTTTGTGTAGAAATATATTAGCCTTTCTTTTGCAAATTCTGTTGGCATATTGGCAAAAGGCTCTAAAACCATTATTTTTGGATCTGTTTGACAGATAATATCTGTTGCTACTTTTTCAAGCCTTCCGGACCCGCCAAATCCCCAATTTATAACATTCTCACCTGTTCTGTATCTGACTTGAGCAGGCCAATTTAATCCCGGACGAGATGCACAAGCTCCGTGAGTGATTGATGTTCCGTATATAAAAATAGGTTTTTCTAAGTTTTTTACCACTTCAAAAGATGCATCTTCGTCAATGCCTATTTCCAAAGCTGTTACATTTTCATGTGTAGGCAGATTGAGAGAATATAAATGTTCTTGGTTTTTGTATAATGTGAAATAATTTTCGTCAACAATTTGAATTTGGTTATCTAAGTTCGGATAGAAAGGAGAGGCATTTCCTAAGAATTTCCAATAGTTTTTATCCCACATATAAAGGTCAAGGCCACCTTGTGTGTTAATGTTAGTGTATCCTTCTACTCTTAATTGATCCAATGACCATTTTACATGAATATTATTGGAATTGGTTTTAAAGTCAATGTGAAGTCCTGCCGGGTTTGTTGCTCTGTTGTAGGCACCGTCAGCAGTCAGTAACAGTTTAAGGTCTTTATCTCTAACTCTGGAAAAATTGTTTTCTGTGTCGGGAAAAGCTTTTCCGTTTATGTAAACATTTTTGCAGTCTATCCATCTGGTATTATTTTGTGCATAGATACATATTGTTAATGATAAAAGAATTATGATAAATAAAATTTTCATATATTATCTCCTGTTAGTCAATCTATATATAATTATAATACTTTTTTTTAAAAAAAGCAAATCATAAAAACATCACTACATAAACCTATTCCCAAAAAGTTTCGCTTTTTTATCAATGAACCCCCTTTAGGGTTGAATTGCGACAAAAAAGCATAGCTTTTTTGTAAAAACGACAACTGCTTGCCCAAATCCCAAAAAGTTTCGCACGGCCCCCCCACGGGAAAATCAAAGATTTTCCTCGTAGCCCCCCTAAA
>JAFSVJ010000076.1 GCA_017445025.1 Abditibacteriota bacterium
AAATTTGCAATTCTATGCAAATTTACTCCTGACCACCCACCGGCTTCGCCGGTCCCCCCTCCTTGAAAGGAAAATTGCGGATGCAATTTTCAGTTCAAAGAGGGTGAATCTAACTACTTAGGCTTTTCGGGAACCCTTGGTGGGGGGATTAGAGGGTGGGGAATATTAATCATAATTAATAATAATTAAATGAAAAAGAAGTTTTATATATATACTTGGGGCTGTCAAATGAATGAAGATGACAGCTCTCAAATTTATTCATATCTGTCCGGTGCCGGTTATGAACCTGCCTTAAAGGAAGAAGATGCGGAGATATTTATTCTCGTCACTTGCTCTGTTAGGGAAAAGCCGGAGAATAAGGCTCTCTCCAAGCTTGGGGAGCTTAATCTCTTAAAAGCCGAAAACCCAAACATTATAATAGGTGTTTGCGGGTGTATGGCTCAAAGGTTGGGAGATAAACTCAAAGTCGGACGCCCATATCTTAATTTTGTGGTGGGAACAGAGCAAATTTCCTCTATACCCTCCATTATAAACAGTATAGAGGACGGGCAGAAATATAAGTCAAGACTTTCACTTTCCGAAAAGACCTCAGACCTTCACCTTCCCGGCAGAACAAACAAGGCACAAGTGGGGCTGCGGGAATTTATTCCCATAATGTATGGATGTAATAATTTCTGTTCCTATT
Organism: Abditibacteriota bacterium; assembly: GCA_017445025.1. GTDB lineage: Bacteria > Armatimonadota > UBA5829 > UBA5829 > UBA5829 > RGIG7931. The sequence goes on from JAFSVJ010000076.1 coordinate 686, forward strand.
GCGTTGTGCCTTACACCAGAGGACGAGAAAGGTCTCGGGAAACCCAAGATATTCTTGATGAGATTAAATATGTGGCAGACAGAGGTTGCATTGAGGTGACTTTGTTAGGACAAAATGTGAACTCCTACGGTCAAACTCTTCAAGAGCCTAAGACGTTTGCTTATCTCCTTTCAAAAGCTTGTGAAATAGAGGGTATTGAAAGGATAAGGTTTACCACCAGCCACCCTAAGGACCTTTCCGATGAATTAATAGATACTATGGCCCAAAATGATAAGATTTGTAAACATCTTCATTTGGCTGTTCAGAGTGGGGACGATGAAATACTCCGTCTGATGAACAGAAAATATAAGATAGAGAGAATATATTCTCTTGTGGAAAAATTGCGAAAGGCAATGCCTAAGATTTCCATTACTACAGACTTGATTGTGGGGTTCCCCGGTGAGGATGAAAAAGCCTTTGAAAACACTCTTAAAATGGTCCGTGACATAGAGTTTGACAGTGCTTTTATGTTTAGTTTTAATCCCATTCCCAATACTCCTGCGGCCAAAATGGAAGGTCAAAGGCTTATGAAAGACAAGAACAAATCTCTTGAAAGGCTTATAGAACTTCAAAACAGTATCACTTGCAGGAAGAATAAAGATGCAGAAGGAGAAGTTAAGAAGGTTCTTGCAGAAGGCTTTTCAACCAAGGGGGAAGGAGAGCTCACAGGCTACACGGACGGACTAAAAATAGTGAATTTTGAAGGTGATAAGTCCTTAATCGGTAAAATAATAGATGTTAAGTTAACCAAAGGAAGTTTATACGGCTTTCAAGGTGAATTGGTGAAATAATTGGCAAACAAAAAAGAAAAGAAATTAACCCCCATGGAAGAACAGTATTGGGCTGTTAAGAACGAACATCCCGATTTGATTCTTTTCTTCCGTATGGGGGATTTTTATGAAATATTTGGTGAAGATGCAAAGATAGCAAGTCAGGTTTTGGAGTTGGTTTTGACCAGTCGTTCCTCCGGCTATGCTACAGATATGCCTATGTGTGGTTTTCCTCACCATGCTGTGGACAAATATGTGGCTAAAATGGTGGAAAAGGGCTACAAAGTGGCTGTGGCAGACCAATTGGAAGATCCAAAAAAGACCAAGAAGTTAGTGAAAAGAGGAGTGGTCCGAGTGGTGACTCCCGGAACTGTGGTGGAAGACTCCATGTTAGACGCCAAAAGCAATAACTTTCTCTGTGCCATAGCTTGTGATGAAAAAGTTTGCGGAATGAGTTTTGTGGACATTTCCACAGGAGAGTTTGTGGTATGTGAGTTTCCCCTGGTTTCCGCAAAGGCCAATATATCCTCCGAAATAACAAGACTACAACCAAAGGAAATCTTAACCGGGAATAATATTTCTTCCGATGTTTTAGAAATAATCGCCTCTGTTAGCAGTGTTAAGCCGGAAAAGGTGTCCCTCAATCTTTCATATAATCAAAAACCTTATAGTATTCTAACTTCTCACTTCAAAACCGAAACTTTGCGAGGTTTTGGTATTGAAGAATATACCTCAGGTCTTGAGGCATGTGCTATTATTATCACTTATATCAATAAGAATTATCCTTCAAGTCTTTCTTCATTAGTTTCCTTGTCTAATTATTCTGTATCAGGGTATATGGTTCTTGATAATGTGGCAAGAAAGAATTTGGAACTTAGCAAAAGCATGGCTACGGGGACAAAAGAAGGCACTCTTATAAATGTTATTGATAAGACCAAAACTCCCATGGGAGGAAGATTGCTCTCAAAATTTATTAATCAGCCTCTCCTCTCTGTGGAAGCCATTAATAAAAGACTTGACATTGTGGAAGCCTTTTTTGAAAACAAAATAATGCTTGAGGATGTAAAGGAAATTCTAAAGGGCTTTACGGATATGGAGAGAGTGCTTTCAAGACTTATTTCCGGAACATCGGTAAATCCAAGAGAAATTGTGGCTCTTTCCAATTCCATAAAGAAAATCCCGGATTTAAAGAAAGCTCTTATCTCCCAAAATCAAGGTATTTTGGACTTAAAAGAGAGTTTGGAAGATTTAAGTGACATCAGCACCCTTGTGGAAGAAACTTTGGTGGAAGTCCCTCCTATATCTACTAAGGAAGGGGGATTTATAAGAGACGGTTTTAATGAGACCCTTGACGATTACAGAAAAGCTACCACAGAAGGGAAAAACTGGATTGCCGCCATGGAAGCTCGGGAGAGAGAAAGGACAGGAATAAAAACCTTAAAGACAGGTTATAACAATGTTTTCGGATATTATATAGAAGTGTCCAAATCCCAAGCTGACTTGGTGCCTGCTGAGTATATAAGAAAACAGACCTTAGTCAGCGGTGAAAGGTATATTACAAGTGAGCTTAAGGAAATAGAAGAGAAAATCTTAGGGGCAGACGATAAAGCTCAAGCATTGGAATTATCACTTTTCGGAGAGCTTAGAGATAAAATAATTGATAAAACAACCAAAATCTCTGTTGTGGCAAAAGCTGTGGGTAAGCTGGATGTGTTTATGTCTTTTGCGGATGTAGCTCTTGAAAACAATTATGTTCGTCCTGTGGTAAATACGGGAGATGAGATAAAACTGAAATCCGCAAGACATCCGGTGGTGGAAACCTTTCTAGAGGAAGATTTTATTCCCAATGATACTTATCTTAACGGAACAAGCGATAGGCTTCTTATAATAACGGGACCTAATATGGCGGGTAAGTCTACTTATATGCGACAGGTGGCTCTTATAGTTCTTATGGCTCAAATAGGATCCTTTGTGCCCTGTGATCAGGCGGAAATAGGAGTGGTGGATAGGATTTTCACAAGGGTGGGAGCCCATGATGAACTTGCAAGCGGTCAATCTACTTTTATGGTGGAAATGAACGAGACCGCAAATATAATAAACAATGCTACTGAAAATTCTTTGGTTATTTTGGACGAGATAGGTAGGGGAACCTCTACTTATGATGGATTGTCTATTGCTTGGGCTGTGGCTGAAGAACTTAATAAGATAGGGGCAAAGACTTTGTTTGCCACTCATTACCACGCATTGAACGGATTGGAAGAAAAGGAAGAAGGGGTTAAAAATTATAAGATAGCTGTTAGAGAAGATAAGGACAGAGTGATTTGGCTCAGAAAGGTAATAAGAGGGGGAACGGATAAGTCTTACGGTATTGAGGTGGCAAGACTGGCAGGTCTGCCCGGAAATGTTATCAGAAGAGCTAAGGATGTGTTAAGACAGTTTGAGGATAACGACACAACGGTTCACATAAACGCCAAAACCGAAGAGTTTCAACTGAGCCTTTTTGACATAGTCCCGGACCCTGTGTTAGAAGAGATAAAGAAATTAGACTTAAATACCATAAGCCCCCTTGAAGCATTGAATTATATATATAATTGGCAAAAAAAATTGAAAAAATAAAATACCAAAGGGCCGAAAAGATCTATTTTTTATAGAAAATGTCTATACTTTAATCTGAAAAGTTTGAGTATGTGCTAATCCTATCTTTTTCCAAATCCCTAAAAGTTTCGCAAGCTCAACTTTTTGGGAACCCTTGGAAATTTGATTTGCAGTTCCGTGCAAATCAAAAATACCACCCACCACAATGGCTATCGCCTTGTGGTCCCCCCTCCTTGAAATTAAATTTGCAGTTTCATGCAAATTTAATTTCAAAGATGGTGAAGTCAATCAACCATAGCCTACCTTAAATTTTTAGAGCCAGCTAACATAGATGGTGCGAAGCACCACCTTGGTTGTTGGATTCTAAAGTTTGAGGCTTTCTATAGTTGATAGACTCTTTAGTCAAGGGAAATGGTATAGTAGGAGCACAACCCTCTCCCCACTATGGGGGTAAAACTCTGTTGATCAGCCTATACTAGAAGGCATATAGGGGGGAGCCGGAGGGGGGTAGCCCCAAAATAGGGCCCCCATCCCCATAGGGCATGGGGGTAGTCGTTTTTGGTGTTTTCCGCAGGAAAACTGTCAAAAACGGCGGGGGGTGCGGGGCTTCGCAAAACAACGATTTTGCGACCATAAGAAGAAAAATTGATTTGCACAGCAAATCTATCAAAAACATCCACATTTTGCGGAGCAAAATGATACCTATGTGGTGGGTTTTACCACGATTTTTGGGATTTTATTTTAATAAATAAACGAAATTATGAGTAAACCTATAATAAACCAATTAGACGAAATAACTGCCAATCAGATAGCTGCCGGGGAGGTTGTGGAGCGACCTGCCTCTGTGGTGAAAGAGTTGGTGGAAAATTCCATAGATGCAAAGGCTACCAAGATTAAAATCGAAACAGAAGAAGGTGGAGTGAAGCTTATTCGTGTGACGGATAATGGGGTTGGTATGTGTCGTGAGGACGCCATCATGTGTCTTCAAAGGCATGCCACCAGTAAAATCTCCAATTCTTCCGATCTTGCCTTAATAAAGACTTTAGGCTTTAGAGGTGAAGCCCTTCCGAGTATTGCTTCTGTAAGTATTATGACATTAACCACTTGTGATAACGATGAAAACAAGGGGTTAACTTTACATATTAAAGGTGGGGTTATAGAGGATTGCAAGGAGATTGGTTTCAGTCATGGGACTTCCGTAGAGGTTTGTGATCTTTTCTTTAATACTCCCGCAAGGCTTAAGTTTATGAAGTCTAAGTCAACGGAATACTCTCATATAGTTAACCTTATCAGTGAGTATGCAATATGTTATCCTAACATTCGTTTTGAGCTTGTTAAGGATAAGAAAACAACTCTTATATCCGCACCTAACGGAAGGCGAATGAACGCTATTGCTTCTGTTTTGGGTTTGGACGTGGCGAAAAGTCTTTTCCCTTTCCAAGCAGAAGAGGAAGGTGTTAAAGTTTACGGATATATTTCCAAGGCTGATTTAGTCAGAGGTAGCAGAAAGGACGAATATCTTTTTGTAAACGGTCGTAGTGTCAAAAACAGGAACATTCTCTATGCTGTGGAGTTTCCTTATAAAAACCTTCTCGGACCGGGGAAGTATCCCATTTGTATTGTTTTTGTGGAAGTGGATGATAAACTTATAGATGTGAACGTTCACCCCACAAAAAGCGAGATTAAATTTGCCAACGAAAGAGGAGTTTATTCTGTTTTATATAAAGCTGTTAACAGAGTTTTAATGAGTGGTGGAGGCATGGCGTCTGCCACACTTTCTGTGCCGAAAGAACCCTCCTCTAAACCCACAGGCTCGGGTAAAGATACAACTACTCCCTCCCTACACCGTGAGGGGGGGGTGAGTGTGACTCCCCAAGAGTTTGCCACACCGGCGAAGACTTTTCAGAACACTCAAGGAACGCTCACCCGCCCGGGGCAGGGGGGAGTGATAAATAAAGATCATCCCAAAACAGAAAATTACATTCCTACCAAAGAAGAAAAGTCAGCTTTTAATCCTGCCATAAATCAAAATAGTGAACAGGAAAACATTTTTGATCCCTTTGATTGGTCTAATGAGAGTGTTCCTAAGGGTGTTGAGGAAACTCCCATGGAAGGGGTTTTTTCTAAGGTTTCTTCATCTGTTGATTTATCTGCCATAAAGATTATAAGTCAATACAAAAACACTTACATTATTTGTGAATGTGTCAACGGAATAGTTTTTATAGACCAGCATGTGGCTCATGAAAGGGTTCTCTACAATCAGATGATTAAGAGGGATTACAGTCACAATTATATTAACCCCTTGCTTGTCCCACAAAACATTAATTTAACGGCTGTGGAAGCTTCATTGGTTATGGAAAGACTTGAGGAGTTAAGACAAGTGGGCTACGACTTGGAGCCTTTCGGAAACAATACTTTTATAATGAGAGGCTTCCCCTCAGAAATAAAGGAAAAGGATTCCATTAAAGTCTTTAAAGATATTGTGGAAGAGTTAAGGGAAATGGTGACGGATAAGAAACTGGTGGTTCGCCCCGAGCAAGTGCTAATCTCTGCAGCTTGCAAAAAAGCCATAAAGGCAGGGCAACCCTTAAAGCTCCCGGAAATGCAAAACTTGGTAAACGAACTTTTGAAAACGGATAACCCTTACACCTGCCCCCACAACCGACCTATAATAGTGTCCCTTTCCGACTACGACCTAAACCACAAGTTTAAAAGGGTGTAAAATAACGGATACGCTAAATGTGTCCCCCTATTTTTCGACAGAAAAATGGGGGGTGGCAGTTGCCAAAGGCAACTGACGGGGGGAATTCGTGATTTTCGTAGAAAATCACATTTTGCGTAGCAAAATTGGGATGGTATCTCCCCTTTTGATAAAGGTTGAATTGCGGCAAAAAAGCAACGCTTTTTTGTAAAAACGACAATAACTTGTCGTTTTTAGCAAGAGCCGGAAAATCTACGATTTTTCGGTGACCGACGGCAAAAATCTTTAACATTAAAGATTTTTGACTAGACCCATTGAAACCCGCACCCGCCGTGGTGCGAGGTTTCAAGCAGGGGTATAGATACGATAAGCCAATAGTTTATTCCATATTTTTCATATTGTATTTTTCATTATAAAAGGAGCATTTTATGAATTTAACATTTTTAGGTCATGCCGGTTTTCTTATTGAAAGCGAAAGAGGCAATATCTTAATAGACCCTTTTATGACGGGCAACCCGTCCTGCACCTTAAAGCCCAATGATTTACCTAAAATAGATTATATTATTGTGACACACACTCACGGTGACCATGTGGGTGACACTTTGGATATAGCAAAGAAAAACTCAGCCCTTATAATTGCCATGAACGAGTATGCCATATATCTAAACCAAAGGGGTATAAAGGCCCACGGAATAAACTTCGGCTCCTTTGAGTTTCCTTTCGGGAAAGCAAGGTTTGTGCAAGCCAGCCACTCTTCAAGCCTAATAGAAAAAGGACAAATTATATATACGGGTAATCCTTTTGGTGTGGTCCTTCATTTGGAAAAAACCATATACCACGCCGGAGACACAGGTCTTATAGGTGATTTTAATTTGTTGAAAAGATATGATATAGATTATGCCTTAATGCCCTGTGGCGGAAACTTTACCATGGATGTGGAAGACTTTCTCGTTGCTACGGAAATGGTAGGAGCGAAGAAATATATCCCCATGCACTACAACACCTTCGGCTTGGTCGACCAATCCAAGTATATGGACAAACTTAAAAAAGATAACATAATTATTATGAATCCCGGAGAAAAAATATTTTTGGAGGTGAAAAAATGACCAATGCTGAAAAATATGTTAAATTCTTGAAATATCCCAAGGATCCTAAGTTTGCGGAAAATATAAGACAATTTCAAGGTTGCCCCACCATAGCTGTCACAAAAGGTGGCAGAATATTTATGGGATGGTATTCCGGTGGCACATGTGAGCCTCACATTGATAACTATAATTTGTTAGTTTACAGTGATGACCGGGGAGAGACTTGGTCAGAGCCTGTTTGTATAATTGAAAGCAGCAGAGAGCATTGTTATCAAGCCTTAGATATCCAGTTGTGGATTGACCCTGAAGGTGCTCTCAACATATACTGGGTTCAAAACAATGCCTTACCAAAAACAGAAGAAGAAATAAAAATTATTCTTGATGAGAGAAAAAAGATCGTTGATTCCTATGAGGCAAATCAGCCTTTGTGCTATGTTGACGGTTGGATGTTTAACGATTTCGTTCACTGTGAGTGGTTGTGTAAGGTGACAAACCCGGATGCTGAAGTTTTGGAATTCAGTGAGCCTAAATGTGTTTTTCCCGGGTTTCTGAGATGTAAGCCTATTGTTTTAAAAAACGGAAGAGAAATCTATTGTGCCTATAATCAAGCACAAGAGGAATACCTTTATACCATATCCGATGACAGAGCTAAATCCTATGTGACAAAGCTTGGTGCTAAAAGGCTTTCCACAGATTGTGATGAACCTATGTGTTATCAAAAGGAAAACGGAGATGTGGTAATGCTGGCAAGGACAAAGCTTGATTATCTTGCCAAAACTGTGTCAAAAGATAATGGGGAGACTTGGAGTGATACGATTTTAAGTGATATTCCAAATCCCATGACAAGGTTTTATATTGGAAGAACACCCACAGGACGAATAATAATGGTTAATAACGATCATACGGGACATGATTATGGGCAGAGAAGAGATATGACTGTTATGCTCTCCGAAGATGACGGAGAAACTTGGAAATATAAAAAGGTGATAGATAGGAGAAACTTTGTCTCTTATCCCGATGTGGATTTCTATAAGGGAAAAATATATTTGACCTATGATAGAGAAAGAATCGGGGCTAAGGAAATATATTTCTTGAAATTTACAGAAGAAGATATAATGAACCCGGACTACGAGTTTGATGTAAAGATAGTCAGTAAACCATAATTTAAAATTTTAAAGCATAAATCATAAAGCATAAAATTGTGGTGCTACGCGCTACGTGTTGTGATTTGTTGTTTGAAAAAAAAGGCTCCGAATGGAGCCTTTTAATTTATTTTTTTTATCCACTATAGCCAGCCTTAAAATTTAGAGCTCGCTAACATAAGTCGAACGCAGTTCGACATTTTTGTGATTTGAAAAAGTTATACAATTGTCGCTATTATAAAACAGTAACAATGCAAAATGCTGAATATTCTCCGTCTTCTGTTTTGCAAGTAATTGTTGCGATTCCTGAAAATAATGCAGTGACTTTTCCGTCAGATCCTACATTAGCCACTAATGGTCTTGAAGATGACCAAGTCACTTTTTTATTGCTGGCATCTTCGGGGAGAACAGTGGCAATCAGTTTTTCGGTTGTTCCGTTTTGCATTATCAATATGGTTTTATTTAATTCCACTCCGGTCACGTTTTGATATACTTCCACACTGCAAGTTGCTGTATATCCACCGTCGTTTGTGGTGCAAGTGATTGTTGTTGTTCCTACCTTTTTGCCTGTCACAACTCCATCAGAACTTACACTTGCAATAGTAGGATCGGCTGATTCCCAAGTAACTGTTTTGTCTGTGGCATTTGAGGGTAGGATTGTGGCCTTTAATGTTTTTGTTTTATCTTTCAAAATTCGGCAAGAGGTTGGATTGAGGGTAACACCCGTCACAGGTCGATATACTTCTACTTTACAAGTTGCTTCAAATTCACCGTCAATTGTGGTGCAAGTGATAATAGCCTCACCTTCTTCAATGCCGGTCACTTGTCCGTTTTCGTCAACAGATGCAACTGATTCGTTAGAAGAGGACCAAGTTACATTTTTATTGGAAGCGTCAGATGGACTGATTATAGCATTCAAAGTAAAGGCTTCATTTATTTTTAGTTTATAATAAGTATTGTCCAGTTCTAATCCTAAAACAGGTTGATATACAGTCACCTCACAAGAGGCACTAAATCCACCGTTTCTTGTGGTGGCAGTTATGGTTGTGATTCCCGGATTAATACCATTAACCTCACCGTTCTCTGAAACAGTTGCTATATTTGAATCTTGAGTTGTCCAAATTACTGTTTTATCAACTGCATCAGAAGGCAATACAGTGGCATTTAGAGTTAATGAATCTCCTTTTAATATAGTGCAAGATTCTTTATCAAGGGTTATACCTGTCACCGTTTGATCTACTACAACCTGGCAAGTTTCCGTATACCCACCTTCTTCAGTTGTGCAGAAAATGGTGGCTGAACCTACTTCTTTACCAAATACTCTTCCTGTGTTGTCGACTGTTGCTATACTTTCGTCTGAGGAAGAGTATATGACAGTTTTATTTGTGGCGTTTGAGGGTTTTACTGTTGCTTTTATCGGTGCGGATTTGCCTTTGTTTATTGTTATATTGGATTTGTTTAGTTTAATACCGGATACCGGAATAACTACTGTTACCTTACAATATGCTTTAAAAGCACCATCTTTTGTTTTGGCTGTAATGGTGGTTTTTCCCGGTGCATAAGCGGATACTTTACCGGTAGAACCAACTCCGGCAATTGAAGGGTCGGATGAAAACCAATAAACAGTTTTGTTTGTGGCATTTTCCGGTGTGACAGTGGGAGTAATAATGGTTGCTCCCCCTTTTTTAAGAGTTATATTTGTTTTGTCTATGGTTATGCCGGTGACAGCGTTGTATGTGACTTTGCAAGTTGCTTTATAGCCGCCGTCTCTGGTTTTAACAGTAATTATGGCTGTTCCGGGACCATATACGGAAACCTTTCCTTCAGCGTTTACATAAATTGCATTTTTGTTGGAAGAATACCAATTAACAGCTTTGTTTGTGGCGTTTGAGGGTTTTACTGTTGCTTTTAAAGTAAAGTTTTTACCTTTATATAATTCAAGTGATGTTTTATTAAGTGATACACCGGTGACGGGAATAATAACATTTACCTTACAAGTTGCCTTAAAACCGCCGTCCTTTGTGGTGCAAGTAATTTTTGCAATTCCTCCTTCTTTTGCTGTGACTACACCTGATGCAGATACGGTAGCAATTGAAGTATTTGAGGAAGACCAAGAAACAGCTTTATTTGTGGCATCTGATGGTTTGATTGTAGCTTTTAATGTAGTAGTTTCACCTTTTTTCAGGTTTATGCTGCTATTGTTTAGTGATACACCGGTGACAGGAACCTTTACAGTCACCATACAAGTTGCAGTATATCCTCCATCTTTTGTTTTAACTGTAATTGTTGCCTCTCCGGCTTCTTTTGCGGTTATTTTACCTGAAGTATTTACAGCTGCAACAGTAGTATTTGAAGAAGACCAAGTGACAGATTTATTGGTTGCATCACTTGGTGTAACTGTTGCTTTAAGAGTATATGTTTTACCTTTTTCTATTCCTAATCCTGTTTTATTTAGTGTGACTCCCGTGACGGGAATAACGTCAATAGTTTTTGTTTGATTATCATAAACTTTAATTTGTAGTTTATCAAACACAAAAGGATTATTAAAAGAACTGCATATAATATTACAGGTTCCTTCTTCAAGAGCATAGACATTTCCCAGCTCATCTACTTTTGCTACGTTTTCATCGTCAGATGACCAATTTATATAATCACCTGTTGTGTTTGTTGCGGTGAATTTGAATGTGTCACCTACATTTAATGATGTTTTGAAATCAACGATTCTAATGTATTCATCATCAATTTGATAATAATTTGAAGAGAAACAAATCGAACCGAATATTAAAATCATCATCATTAAAATTAGTTTTTTCATGTATAAATTTTCTCCTAAGTAGTTTGTTTGGAATTTTTATAATTACGGTTAATTTAGTAAAAATAAAAATATAAACCACCTATATTATACACTATTTTATTTTTTAGGTCAAATTTAAGGTTATGCGTGGTGGATTTTTGAAAAAAATCTCATTTTTGGGCAAATTTGGGACATTTTTGGTTATGTTTAAATTTTATAAATCTGGATAATTGGGTGGTTGTTGATTATTCTTTATGACTTGAAAATTATCTCAAAAAGTAATATAATAATATATGGTGTCACAAAGAAATAAAGGGGTAAAGAATGTTTAAAACTTTTGACGGTCACATTTGCACTCTGTCTCAAATTGAGCCCGGGTCACTTGACAATAAAATCATCAAAAAAAGATATCTTTCAGAAACCAATGTGGAAATGATTATAAACGCTCCTCTTATTGCCAATTCAGCAAAGCCGGGACAGTTTATTGTTATTTGCAATAATGAAAAAGGGGAGAGAATTCCTCTTACCATAAGCGAAACCGACAAAGAAGCGGGAACCATAGGCATTATTTTCCAAATGGTGGGACGAAGCACCATAGAACTGGGTGCCATGAAAGAGGGAGATGTTATAATGTCTCTCGCCGGTCCCTTGGGTATGCCTTCTGAAATAGAAAATTTTGGCAACTGTGTTGTAATAGGCGGAGGCGTCGGAACAGCTATTGCTTATCCTGTTGCCCGTGCTCTTAAAAATGCGGGAAACAATGTAAAAGTTATTATAGGAGCAAGGACAGAATCTCTTTTCATTTTGGTAGATGAAATGAAAGCCTTTGCCGATGAGGTTATTTTAACAACAGACGACGGTTCCTGTGGTATTCATGGTGTTGTGACAGATCCTTTAAAAGAGCTTTTGGAAAAAGGTAATGTGGACAGAGTTGTTTGCATAGGTCCTCTTCCCATGATGAAGGCTGTATCTGAATTTACAAAACCCTATGGTGTAAAGACCATAGCTTCTTTAGACCCTATTATGATAGATGGAACAGGTATGTGTGGGGGTTGTCGTGTGACAGTTGACGGAAAAACCAAATTTGCCTGCGTGGACGGTCCCGAATTTGATGCTCACCTTGTGGATTGGGACGGATTAAAAACAAGAAAATCTTTTTACAGAGAATATGAAGCCAAACAAAAAGAAATGGCAATTAAGGAGGCAAAGTAATGGCAGTTAAAGATCAAGTTTCTATGCCTCAACAGGATCCGAAAGTTCGTATTAAGAACTTTGATGAGGTAGCTTTAGGTTATACGGAGGAGATGGCTTTAGAAGAAGCAAGTCGATGTATGAATTGTAAAGCTATGCCTTGTGTAAAGTCTTGCCCAGTATCTGTTAATATTCCAAAATTTATTTCACTTATAAAAGAAAAAGCTTACATAGATGCTTTAAATGTAATTAAGGAAAATAACGCACTTCCCGCCGTATGCGGTCGTGTTTGTCCTCAAGAAAAACAATGTCAATCCACCTGTCTTTTCAGTAAAATGGGAAAGCCTATTGCCATAGGTCGTTTGGAAAGATTTGTGGCAGACTATGAAATAAATCAAGGCATAAAATCCCAAGTTGACAAACCCAAAGATTCTTCTCTTTCAAAATATAAAGTAGCTGTTGTAGGTTCCGGTCCCTCCGGTATCACCGTTGCCGCTACCTTGGCAACTATGGGTTATTCTGTGACAATTTTTGAAGCTCTTCACAAAACCGGCGGAGTTTTAAGATACGGTATCCCCGAGTTTAGACTTCCGAGAAATATTCTTGACAGAGAACTTGAATATGTAAAGAGTTTGGGTGTTAAGATTTTTACAGACATTATTGTGGGAAGAACTTTCCAAGTTAAGGACCTTTTTGAAGAAGGCTTTTCAGCCGTATATGTGGCAAGCGGAGCCGGAACTCCAAAGATGTTAGGTATTCCCGGAGAGAATTTATCCGGTGTCTTTTCAGGTAACGAATGGCTTACAAGAGTAAATCTTATGAGAGCTTATAAAGATGAGTATGCCACTCCTCTTCCCGTGAGCAAAAAAACTGTTGTTGTAGGTGCCGGAAATACTGCTATGGATTGCACAAGAACAGCCCTCAGAAGCGGTGCAGAAGAAGTAACCATTGTTTACAGAAGAGGCAGAGCCGAAATGCCCGCAAGAGCCGAAGAGATTGAAAATGCGGAAGAAGAGGGGGTCAAGTTTAATTTCCTTGTAAATCCGGCAGAGTTTTTAGGCGATGAAAAGGGTGTTTTGAGAGCAGTCAAATGTGAAAAAATGGAGCTTGGTGAACCTGATGCCAGCGGACGGCGCCGACCGGTGGGAACGGGAGAATATTTTGAAATAGAAGCCGACTGTGCTATTGTTGCCTTAGGTCAAAACCCCAATCCTTTAATAAGAACTACTACTGAAGGACTTAAAACAGAGAGCTGGGGCGGTATCATTATTGATGAAGAGACAGGAATGACCTCTATTCCGGGTATTTTTGCCGGTGGTGACGCAGTGACCGGTGAAGCCACGGTTATCAGTGCCATGGGTGCCGGTAAATTGGCAGCTAAGGGAATAGATAAATATATTAGAGAAAAATAAAAAAAGAGTATAAAGAAAGCGGAGAAAATTCTCCGCTTATTTTTTAATTAAAGAACAAATCTATATCTTCTTCTACCGTTCCTATACCCGCTATACCAAAGTTTTCTACAAGAACTTTTGCTACGTTTGGCGATAAGAATGCCGGGAGTGTTGGACCTAAGTGAATATTTTTAACTCCAAGGTATAACAATGCCAAAAGAACTATAACAGCTTTTTGTTCATACCAGGCAATGTTGAATACTATCGGTAGGTCGTTAATGTCATTAAGTTCAAATACTTCTTTGAGCTTGAGAGCTATTAAAGCAAGTGAGTAAGAATCATTACACTGACCTGCATCAAGACAACGTGGAATACCGCCTATGTCTCCCAAATCAAGTTTGTTATATTTGTATTTTGCACAACCGGCAGTTAATATAATCACATCCTTAGGAAGGCTTTCGGCGAATTTTGTATAATATTCTCTTGATTTCATTCGGCCGTCACAACCACCCATAACTACGAATTTTCGGATAGCACCGTTCTTAACAGCTTCTACAACTTTGTCGGCTAAGGCAAATACTTGCTTGTGAGCAAAACCTCCGGTGATGGAACCTGTTTCAATTTCTGTGGGTGGAGGACAAGTCTTTGCTTGTTCGATTATAGGGGAGAAATCTTTTATTTGTCCGTATTCTCCATCTATATGACCACAACCTTCATAACCGGTTGCACCTGTAGTCCAAAGTCTGTCCTTATAACTGTCAGCCGGTGGGACAATACAGTTTGTGGTCATAAGAATAGGACCGTTGAATTTTTCAAATTCTTCTTTTTGTTTCCACCATGCGTTACCGTAATTACCTACAAGGTTAGGGTATTTTTTTAGAAGAGGATAGTAATGTGCAGGGAGCATTTCGGAGTGTGTGTAGACATCAATTCCTGTGCCTTGAGTTTGCTCCAATAACATTTCTAAATCTTTTAAATCGTGACCTGAGATTAAAATACCGGGGTTTTTACCAACTCCTATATTGACTGTGGTTATTTCCGGGTTGCCGTATGTTTTTGTGTTAGCTGTATCTAACAGTGCCATACCGCTAACACCATTCTCTCCGGTTTTTAGTGTTAATTCTATTAAGTCCTGAACGGTTAAAGTGTCATCTGATATTTTTGCCAATGCATCTTGAATAAATGCGTCGATTTCTTCATTGTCTTCAAGGAGAGCGTTGGCGTGTTTTGAATATGCAGCCAAACCTTTTAGTCCGTATGTTATAAGCTCTCTCAAACTACGAATATCTTCGTCTTCCGTGGCTAAAACTCCTACTGTTTCGGCTTTTTTTGCAAAATCATTTTCATCGCCATTCCATAAAGCAATTTCCGGGAGTATGGATTTGTCATTAACTTTTTCTAAAAGCTTTTCTTTAACAGAAAGAGTTTCTTTTATTCTGTTTATAATAGAATTTTTATCAAAATTTGCATTTGTAATGGTTGTAAAAAGATTTTGTGTTATTAAGTGGTTAACGCATTTGCATATTTCCAATCCTTCCTTACGCAATTGTGTCGTTACGGATGAGAGTCCCTTTGTCACATATATGAGTAAGTCTTGCATTGCGGCAACTTCAGGCTTCTTCCCACATACACCAACTAACTTGCAACCTTTACCGCCGGCAGTCTCTTGACATTGGTAACAAAACATTTTATTTTCCATTGCTTCTCCTTGATTATAGTTATAATCTTTTAATATAGTAATTATATTATATCATAATTTACTAATAAATTCAAATTTAAAAAATTTATTATTTTTTTCAAAAAAGTGGGTTTTATCACTTGACTTTTTTTGTTAAATATGGTATAATAAAATTAATAAAGAATAAGTTGTTATTAATTGATTATTAATGTTTTTATTTTTTATTACTCGAACTTCTATAAACATTTATAATTTAAATATATTTAGTTATATTTAAATACAAAATCAACAATAAAACATTTATCTGTTATGAACCTTGGCATCTCTTTTGAGATAATGTTTCTTAAAAACAATCTTAAAGTTTTAAGAAAGAAATTGACCATATTTAATCTTTTAAAATATTTTACAAGATTAATAGATTTGACACACCTTTTTATTATGTCATAAAACAAGGAGGTTTATAATGAAAAAAAGGTTATTTTTGTTTTTAATGCTGATTTTACTCAGTTCCTATCTTTACGCAGACCATTGGTCAACTTA
>JAFSVJ010000077.1 GCA_017445025.1 Abditibacteriota bacterium
GAGCCTCTTGGGCTCCCACCCGCCCTGCCGGAGGGGGGTAGCCCCAAAATAGGGCCCCCATCCCCATAGGGCATTATTTCCCAAAAAGTCTTACGACTTTTCGGGAACCCTTTTTAGACCCACCCACCCTATGTCGTTTTTGGTGTTTTGCGTAGCAAAACTGTCAAAAACGGAGGGGGGTGCGGGGCTTCGCAAAACAAGGATTTTGCGACTATAAGAAGAAAAATGATTTGCGCAGCAAATCTATTTAAAAAAAGAATTAGATTTGTGAGTAAAACTTATACTTCCCCCTTTTTTCCTATGGCTCTTTTTGGTAGTATGTTTTGCACATAGTTGTAAATTTGCGAACAAAAGGGTAATAATTTTTGAACTTGTTTATTATAGAATAACGTTTAGGAGATTGATATGAATTGTGATAACAAAGGAAAGGCTTGTGCTTGCACATACCCGTCTTGCTCTCGACACGGAAAGTGTTGTGAGTGTATAGCTTTTCACAGAAGTGCCGGCGAGGCACCGGGTTGTCTTTTCTCAAAGGAAGGAGAGAGAACCTATGACAGATCTTTAGAAAATTTGTGTAAAGACAGATTGGGTAAATAAATTGAAATATACATTAATATTGTTGTCAATAGTGGTAACGGGAGGATATATGGTCCTCCTAAAGGCATATGTGAATGATACCAAAAACCACCCCTTGTCCATAAGTCTTTATAACGGATTGGCTTATTCAATAAGCGGTATAATGTTGGGGGCATCTTATTTTATAGGCAACACTTGGACCTATGACCCGACAGTTTGGTATGCCTTTGTGGGAGGTATCTTTGCTGCCCTTGGTGGATACCCATATATTTTAGCCATGCCCAAGGCTCCGGGCAGTGTTATTCAGCCTCTTATAGGAATGACTTATCCCTTAATTGCTCTCGGTGGACTGTTTTTGTTCCACGAACCTATAACATGGAAAGTCATTTGCGGTATAGCCAGCGGTTTTATTGCCATATATTTGTTTAATTCATAGAGGATATTATGATAGAGAAATTATTGAGTGAACACAAAGAACTGGAATATTTGAGAGAAAACATTAAAAAAACCGTGGAAGCCATAAAGACTGCCTATAATAAGGGAGGAAAGGTTATGGTTTGCGGTAATGGTGGGTCCTGTGCTGATGCGGACCACATAGTGGGAGAGCTTATGAAAGGTTTTCTCTCCAAGAGACCTTTGACTTCCTATGAAGAGGGGTTGATTTTAAATCAAAAATATGATAATGCCGACTATCTTACAAAGTTTCTTCAAAGGGGTATTCCCGCCATATCACTAAACACTCACGGAGCTCTTATTTCCGCTGTAATAAACGATATAGGTGCCGATATGATGTTTGCTCAGCAGGTTTTTTCTATAGGAACGGAATGTGATGTGCTTATAGGAATTTCCACCGGTGGGGGTGCGGAAAATGTCATAAATGCTCTCAAAGTAGCTCGGGCCATAGGATGCACCACAGTGGGGATGACAGGCAACAGACAGGGGAAAATGAATGAGTTTTGTGATATTTTATTGGACGCTCCTTCCCCGGAAACATATAGAATTCAAGAGTATCACATAGCAATTTACCACGCCTTGTGCGCACAAGTTGAAAAAGAGATATTTCAAAATTAAGTCGCCGGTAATTCTGTCTCCCTAAACTGAGGAGACTCCCTCCTTCTGTCCCCCTAAAAATCTTTGATTTTTTGGGGGGGGATTTTTTTAATGCAAAATGCAAAATTAAATCCCATTTCCAAAAAGTCTTGCTATGCTTCGACTATTCCAAATCCCAAAAAGTGGAGCTTGCGACACTTTTTGGAAAAGTCGGTCAAACCGTGGTTTATTCTATAGCTCCTAACGGAAACAGGGCTGTCACCGTGGTAAATGTTATTTACCCGGAATACACCATAGATGTTGATACAAGCTCTATATCTCTTTACGGAGGCAAGAGTTATCAAATTAACGCCACTTTAACTCCGAACATAGGTAAATTGAGATGGTCTTCTTCCGATAAGAAAGTTGCAACTGTGGACCGGAATGGGTTGGTGAAAGCAAAACGAATGATAGAGGGTGAGGCTACCATAACCATCACGGCTCCCGACGGAAAGACCAAGGACACTTGTGTTGTCCATGTGGCAACAAACAAAAGGTCTTTTTATAAATAACCTTTTTAAAGCCTTTAAACTTGATTTATTTTTTAAAAACAAGTATAATATAATTGTATAAAGAAAAAGGAGATAATTATGAAACAATTTTTAAAATTGGGGAGTTTGACACTTGTATTGATTGCTTTTTGTGTGATTTTTGCGAGTGCTTTTTCTAAGGTTGAAAACGGCGCCTATGAAGTAAACAAGCTTACCAATGATGCCGATCACGTTAAATTGGAGGTTTCGCCAAACGACTTTGATTTAAGATTGGATAAAACCAAACAATTATCCGTTGTTCTTGTTGGTTATGATGAGAGTGATGAAGAGATTTGGCGTGAAGGTTTAGATGTTACTTATTGTTCATGGGCTAACGATCATGGTGGCAGTAAAATTGCTACGGTTGATGACGGCGGTCTTGTGACCCCTCATAGTGTAGGCACAGCTCAATTCACTTGCAGTTATTCTTATTTCGGTAATATTGTTTCCGAATTGGTTACAGTTACTGTTTTTGAAAAACCTGCCAATACTATTGACATTGTTGGTGTAAAACCCACAGTTGTTCAAATAGAAGAAGGTAATCAAGTTCAGTTAACCGCATATGAAGGAACATATAGCTTTGACACAATGGAAGAGACCATAACAGATGTTGTTGTGGAATACCCTGTTTGGAAATCCGGGGACGAAAGTATTGTCACCGTAGACGAAAAGGGTCTTGTGACTGCTGTGGGTTCCGGTGAAACTTATGTTATGGCAAGCTATGTGTTGGGAGAGGAGTTAATAAGCGGTTCTTGTGAAATCACTGTTATCCCACCCTTACCTTCATTCCATCTTGAGATGGAAGAGAATTTGACTATGGAGTTGGGCTCAACTTATAAGTTAAGTCCCCGTGTTTTGGAAGGGAACGGTTTAAGCAAAAAGCCAAACAACAAAATTGTTCTTTTCAAATATTATTGCACCAGCCACAACACTGTAGGTGTGGATAAGGATGGTTTACTCACTGCCAAAAAGGTGGGAAAAGCCATTGTCACTTGTAAGGCAGGAGGTTTGGAAGCTAAATGTAATGTGGAAGTTGTTTTCCCAAAATGCACGGTGGAGGCTCCCGAGGAAATTACCGTAGAGATTGGGGAAAAGGTGAAATTGGGATCTACAGTAAGCCCAAGCTTCGGCACCTTGACATTCACTTCCGCAGATACATCAATAGCAACGGTAAGCAAATACGGAAATGTTAAAGGTATAAAGGGAGGTCAAACCGTGGTTAAATCCATAGCTCCCGACGGAACGGAAAAGGAAACCAAGGTAAATGTTGTATATCCTCAATACATAATAGAAACAGATGTTATCAGCGCCATTCTCTATGGCGGAGATACCATACAGGTAAATGCCAAATTAACCCCCGCCAAAGGTAAATTGAAATGGACCACCTCTGATAAGAAGGTTGCTCAAGTTGACCAAAACGGTTTGATAACAGCCCAAAGATGTGTAAACGGGAAAGCTACCATAACCTGTACTGCACCCGACGGTATCACAGAGTCAACTGTTGATATCATTGTTTACAGAGCCAATTATCAATTGGAAATAGAAGAGGAAATGTTTTTGATAGGTGGAGAGAAGCAAAGAATAGAGAAAACTTTGACACCAAACCACGGCCGTTGCACCTGGACCTCTTCAGACGAAAGTGTGGCAACTGTTAATATGTACGGAACCGTGACCGCAAAGAGAGGCGTTGACGGTGTTTGCACCATAACCTGCACGGCTCCCGACGGAAAGACCACAGACACCTGTGTTGTCCATGTGACAAGGAATTAAATTAAAAAAAGTCCCCTTTTTGGGGACTTTTTATTCAGGAATTACGGATATTCTGAGAATACCTTTTTTATATGCCATGAAAACATCCACAGCGTTGGGTTTTCCGCATTTTGGTCTGTCTTCACCCACTTCTTCACATAATATTTTGACATCCCCCACAATGGGGATTCCTTTCAAATAAATAACTTTGTTGTTATCATTTTTCTCCAAAAACGAAAGAATAAGTTTCAAGATTAAAGCCATTTAACTCTCCTATAATTTTATAAATTTTACTTCTCGCCCTAATTTTGCGGAAAGGTCTTCTCTTATTTTATCAAGATGAATCTTCTTTCCGGGGCATTCCGTGTTTTTGACCTCTCTGTGACCGCAAAAACCGGAGCAATTATTCTTTTTCATAATTGTGCAAATTGCTCCTATAAGGTCATCATACAACCCCTTAGAAAGACTGTTCAGAGAATAGTTTCCCGGCAGACAAAGGCCAATATATTTTTGGTTGTATTTATTCACCCCGGCGTGGGCACCCGCAAAGTTAAGGCTTCTCCCTTCTTTGAGATACCCCCGCCCGTTTTTGATTTCAAGGACATAGTGATAACCAATATCTCCCCAATGTTTGTGGTATATGTGATAATTCCTCATGGAAGATACACAATCTTTCACCGTCCCGGCAGAATGGTGGAGCATAACCCCCACCCAAGGTCCCGTGTGTTTAATCATTTTCTCTCCTAATATCCCTTTTATCAAAAGGAGATATGTTTTCTATGGTTCGTAAAAACTCCTTTTGTTCGTCAAGTCTTCTTATCCGGTCTTCCGAAAGATACTTTACAAACAAGTAGACAATGTAGCAAATGGCTCCTATGGAGCCTAAATCTATAATAAACTTCAAAAAATCGTTTTCCATTATGCCTCCGGTATTCCTAAAAATTCTCGTATCCAATATTCGTCCCTTTTAACAACCCCCTTGTTGATGAGGGACAGGATAGCGTCACTGTTTTTCTTTAAAGAGTCCCCGTCTATGTCACGGATAGACCGGAGAGGACCTTTTTCTGTGCCGAAATTGTATTTGATTAAGGGTTTTATGACCTGCTCTGCCATAACGCTCTCTTCCATATCTCTTTTTATGTTCTGTAAACATTTGTTGAGCAATTCCAAGTGAATGTTGGCAAGGGAATAGGACCCTACGGTCACGTTGTCGTTAGTGAAAATAGTTTGACCTAAAATGGCTTTGGCTATCTGCCTGTCGTGGTAGTCAATGGCTTCTTTGAAAGTGGCACCTCCTCCCGTGTTTAAGTTCATATAATCCACATTGCACTCCTCGGGAATGAGAAGAGCCGTCTTTTGCCTTATGGTTTTCATAATGTTAAGCAGATCCGTCTGCTGACTTTGGCTTAAGCCCCTCTTATAACTCCCTTTGACTACAGGGGACACATATTTTTCCATATATATGTTATAAAAAGAAAGGAGCTTTGACTTGGCGTCAAAATGAGAGTAGGCACTTATGAGGTCACCGGTCCCAAGAGGTCGGGATGGTCGTGGGTTGTAAATGTATAAAATCAGCTTTTCCCGAGGACATTCCTCTCCGTTAACAAGGATTTGGGAAATATTTCCGTAAAGGTCCCAACTTACGGTGACGGTGCTGGGGTCAATGTTGCAAAACTTGTCAATAACCACCTTTCCCCCTTTCTTTTTATATAAAATCTCCTGAACACTGAAGCCGTAGATGAAGGCGTCAAGGACAGTAAAGAGCAACTTGGATACAGTGTCATCGCTTTCATAAAGGGTCTCCCTTATGAAATCCGCCTGTTTTAGAGAAAGTGAATCCTTATCTGTGGGGTGGACTTCTTGCTTCCCTTGGAGGATTAACTGTTTTTTGATATTGATACAGGCTTTAACCTGTGGGTCCTTGAGCATTTTCGTTGTGCTCAGCTCAAAGGAAGGTGCACTTAAAGTCCCTCCCGACCAAAAATGTTTTTTAATCTTTTCAAAAAGTTTCATATTATCCTTGCCTTCCTCGTTTTGGTTCTATAATATAGTGGCGAAATTTGAGGTATTTGTTCTTTTTGTGCGTAAAATCCGAAAAATTTCCTGTATTTTTAAAAATGTTTCTTTAAAATTAGTAGATTTTTTTGAAATATGGTATAATATATATGAAAGTAGATTATTATAAAGATGATTTTAAGTAATTTAATATTTGTTAATAAAGAAATAATGGTGATATTTTGAGATATATTGGTAACAAAACTAAACTTTTAAATATAATAGAAGAGTTAATAAATGAGAAAATAAATATTGATAAAGAGATTATATTCTGTGATTTATTTACAGGAACCTGTTCAGTAGGAGATTATTTTAAAGATAAATATAAAATCATAGCTAATGATAATCTTTATATGTCTTATTGCGTTGCTTCCGGGAAACTAAAATATAATAAAGATACTTTTTTTAAAAACCTTGAGGAAGATCCTTTTTTATTCTTTAACAAAGTTGATACTTCTTTTTATACACAAGGATATTGTTATAATAATTTTGCTCCTGAAATTTCTGGTAGAATGTATTTTTCAGATGAAAATGCTAAACTTATTGACTTTATTAGGGATACTATAGATGATTGGTATAATAATAATAAAATTAATCAAGATGAAAAGGAATATTTAATCGGCTGTCTTATTGAAAGCGTTAGTAAAGTTGCTAATGTAGCCGGTGTTTATTGTGCTTATTTAAGAATTTGGGATCCGAGAGCAATAAAAAAAATGAAATTTATTCCTTTAGAAAGCTCCGGTAAACCTAAATATAATAATACTGTTTATAATTTAGATTCTAATGTATTAATTAGTAAGATTAAAGGAGATATTTTATATTTAGATCCACCTTATACACCTACACAATATATAAGTCAATACCATGTTTTAGAAACAATAGCTAAGAATGATAAACCTGTTCATCATGGTAAGGGAGCCCATAGAGATAACGGTGATCAAATATCAAATTGGTCTAAAAACGGAGTAGTTCAAAAAGAAATTATTGACTTATTGGCTAATTCTGATTTTAAATATATAATATTTAGTTATAGTGATGCCGGAATTATGAGTCCGAAATATTTAGAAAAGGTTTTTAAAAGGTTTGCTAAACCTGATACTTATAGCTTATATAAAGTAGATTATAATAAATACAAAAACACAAGAGCATTGGTTAAGGAAATAAAAGAGGACACTAAAGATAAAAAACATTTTGAATGGTTATTCTATATAGAGAAAAACAATAACCCTATATATTGTTCTCCGTTAAATTACATAGGCGGGAAATGGAATGTTATTAATTTGATTAAAGACAATCTTCCTAAAAATATAAATACATTTTATGACCTATTCGGAGGAGGCGGAACAGTTTCTATTAATTGTGAAGCAAATAAAATTATATATAATGATATTAACTTTAATGTTACTAATTTACTGAAAGAATTAAAAGAAAGAAATATTAGCGAGACATACAAATATATCATAAACAATATTAAAAAATATAACTTGGAAAAAGAAAATAAAGAATCATATATAAAATTTAGAAATTATTATAATTCTATACCTGTCGAAAACAGAAATCCATTAGATTTATATTTATTAATTTGTTTTGGTTTTGAACACCAAATAAGATTTAACGGTAAAATGGAATTTAACAATCCTTGTGGTAACTCCGGCTTTAATGAGGTGTTATTGGAAAAATTAGTATCATATAATTATATAACTAATAAAAAAAATATAGTATTTTATAGTTATGATTATAAATATTTTGAAGACAAAATAAAAGAAAATGACTTTGTTTATTGTGACCCTCCGTTTTTAATATCTTGTGGTGCTTATAATGATGGAAAAAGGGGATTTAATGGTTGGGATAAAGACCAAGAGCGAGAATTATTAGAATTTTTATTAAGATTGAATAAAAAGAAAATTAAGTTTATGTTATCAAATATGTTAGATAGAAATCAAGAACATAATGAGATTTTATTTGATTGGGTAAAAGAAAATAATTTTAAAATAATAGAAGACAGTAAAATTACTAAAAGAAACCGACAAAATAGAAAAGAGATTTTAATAATAAATTATTAGGAGAAAAACACATGGAATATATTGCTGAATATTATGATTGTAACCATTTAACTTATGATAAGATATATGAAGAAGTAGTTAAATTAGCATTAAAACAGTTAAATATAACTCTAAAAAACAGTGATAGTATTAATAATAGTATTATTACTATTTCTGGAAAAAACATATATGCAAAAAGAAGTAATCCTGAACATAGCAGGACTATAATAATACGTAAGAAAGATGATGTAAATGATAAAATAATATGTATTGTTGGTATAACTAACACTAGTTATGATGAAGACAAACAAAATGAAGGTGGTAAATATGTATATGGAAAAAAAGATTATCATGCCAATACATATTTATCTCAAGGAATAAATAAAATATTTGAAAAATATTTAGATTTAATTAAGTCAAATGATAATAGACTGTTTTTTTATCTACTTGATACAGAAAAACCTGATAACACTTATGTTTATAATAAAACTAACATAATTAATTATAGATTATTAGAAACTCTGGGTTTTCATATACTTAATATTGATAAAATTAATTTTTCTAAATATAATAGTTTTTTCACAAGTTCAATAGATTCTAATAATTTAAAATACACTTCTTTTTCAAAATTAATTAATGATATAACAAGATTAAATAGTAATAATAGTGGCAATAATCCTTCATATATTAAAGAATATGAAGACAAAGGAGAAGTTATTTATTATTATATGTGCAAAGTGTTATCTGCTCAACAATATGATAATTTTCTGAAAATATGGACACTTAAAACTTTGGCACGTAATGAGGGGAAAACATTAAATATTATTTTTTATAAAGAGAAATACAATTATAGGAAAAATGATAGTATTCCGAAAGAAACTAAAAATATGACTAAATCGTTAGAAAGTATAATAAAAAAATTAAATATAGAATTTGAAATTATTAAAGATGATAAACTAAAGTACGAAAAAGATGATTATAGAAAGCATAGAAAGAAAAATGATATAAGAAACCAAACATTATTAAAAAATAATTTGATTAACTCCGGTCGCAAAAAAGAATGCTCTTTATGTGGTAATAATATAGATGATATATTAGAAGTTAGTCATATACTAGGCGTTAGTAAGATAAATGATTTAACCGATGCTGATATAAATAAGTTTCCTCCAGATTTTATAAATGATATATTGATTGATAATAGTAATAGGGAAGATGTTTTTAATAAAAAATATTCTCTTGCAAATTGCGAAGATAATGCAATTTGGTTATGTGCTAATCATCATAAATTATATGATTCGAATAAATATCATATATGTTCAAATGGTAAAATAGAAGTATCTGAAGAAGAATCATCGGAAATTAAAGAATATTTAAAAGATCATAAATCAATATCATGTAAAATTTCAGATAGAATGAAAAAATTCTTAGAATTAGCAAATAACTAAATAAGACTATATTAAATAACACGCCCATAAAACAATTATATCTAGTTTAATAAAGTTCTCCCAAGGCTCCCCCTTGGGCTTTTTTTGTTTTAGATATAGGTGGAGATGCCGGCGTTCGAAATTTCCGGAGCGACCAAGGTCCTTAGAGCCCACCAACCTAAGTGGTGCGAAGCA
>JAFSVJ010000078.1 GCA_017445025.1 Abditibacteriota bacterium
AATTCCAAGGGTCTAGTCAAAAATCTTTAGTGATAAAGATTTTTGCCGTCGGGCACCGAAAAATCATAGATTTTCCGGCTCTTGCTAAAAACGACAAGCAGTTGTCGTTTTTACAAAAAAAACGGTGCTTTTTTGCCGCAATTCAACCCAAAAAGTTGAGTGAATAGCGAAACTTTTAGGGAATGGAAAGCGAACTGTCAATTTGACTGGGGTTGTGGGCTTCGCAAAACGAGTGTTTTGCGACCATAAGAAAAATGATTTTGCGTAGCAAAATCTATATAAAAATGAAAACCAAAATTTGAGCTACGCAAAACCCTGTTTTGCGTAGCTAAATCGACCTTAATTTTGCGAAGCAAAATGCTATTCAAGTGTTGTATAATAACATGTTGTGATTTGAAAAGAAACCTAAAATAGTAATATAATATAGTTAGATAATAACAAAGGATAATGATATGAATAAAAAAGTAAAAAAAATAATAGGTTGGGCTATTGCTGTTTTAATAGTTTTAATAATATTAAATTGTATTCCTCTTATAATTAATTTTTATGTAGATTGGTTGTGGTTTAAATCTCTTAATTATGAGAATATATTTCTGACTATTTTCAAATCCAAGATTTGTCTCGGCTTTCTTATGGGGCTTATATTCTTTGTCTTTGCTTATGCCAATATTCTTATTGCCAAAAAGATGATACCTATTGATTTTGACTACATAGATGATAATATCATTCAAATAGGTAATTACAGAAAACTTGCTCAAAAAATATTAAATATAAGTATATTTATTATTATCCTTTTAATATCAATATCAGTTGGAAAAGGAGCAGCAGGTAATTGGGAATTATATCAGTTTTACACTCATCCCACTAACTTTAACATTACGGATCCGATTTTTCATAAAGACATTAGCTTTTATTTCTTTTCACTTCCTTTTTTAAAATACCTTTATGTGTGGGGATTTGGCTCCTTAATTGGAGTTATGTTTATTACAGGTATAGTTTATTGTTTACTTTTGGCACCTTTATTTGTATATCATGAAGGATATTCAAAAGAGAATTTAAAAACAATCGGTAAAGTAAAATGTCACGCTCTTATCCTTTTATCTCTGTGCTTCTTTTTAAAAATTTTAGGATATAAATTCCAAATATATGGGCTTTTATTCAATGATAGCGGTCTGTTTTCCGGTATGTCTTATACAGATCACCACATTCTTATTCCGACCCTATATATAAAAGCTGTTTTGGGCCTTGTTTGGATTGTTGTTCTTTTAATTAATATTAAGCTTTTCAAAAAGGTAAAACACTACATAATTATGGGTAGCATTTTGGCTTTCACAATTCTTGTGAACATAATAATTACACCCATTCCCGGGTTATATGAAAAGTATATTGTGACGCCTAACCAATACGAAAAGGAAAAACCCTATATAGAAAATGCCATAAAGTTTACAAATCATGCCTACGGTCTTGACAAAATTGATGTAGAAGACTTTCCCGCAAACAACATTTTAACCATGCAGGATTTGGAGAATAATAAGCCTACCATTGAAAACATTCGTCTTTGGAACAGTGAGCAACTGAAACATTCCTATTCCCAAGTTCAAACCATACAGCAATATTATTCCTTCAAAGACATAGATGTGGACAGATATTGGATAAAAGACGGGCAGGGGGAGCTAAAATACAGGCAGGTTTGGTTGTCTGCCAGAGAGTTAAAATATGATAAAGAAAAAAGTTGGGTAAACAGAAAGCTCCAATACACTCACGGATACGGATATGTTATGAGTCCCATTAATGAGTCTACCGCTGAGGGTATGCCTAAGTTTTTTGTTTATGATATTCCCCCTAAAACCAATACCAATATTCCCATAAAAGAAAACGGAATATATATAGGTGAAAATGATTGTCGTGAGGTTATAGTAAACACAAAAACACCGGAATTTGACTACCCTAAGGGGTCGGAAATAGTTAACACCACCTATACAGGCTCTGACGGTATGGTTATTAAGAATTTCTTCCATAGGCTTTTGTTTGCATATTATTTTAAAGACATAAATATTGTTTTTAATAAAGATATTACTGAACAATCCAAAATACTATACAGAAGACAGATAAATGAGAGAATAAATCACCTTTTCCCCTTTGTTGAATTTGACCCTGACCCATATTTAGTGACAGGCGAAGGCAATTTGTATTGGATGGTGGATGGTTTTACCAAATCCGAATATTATCCCTATTCCGATATAGAATATGGATATAGAGACAGATATAATTATATAAGAAATTCCATAAAATTGGTTGTTAATGCCTATACGGGAGAGGTTAATATCTATGCCATAAACATTCCTTATGAGGACCCTATTGTAGAGTCCTATAAGAAAATATTCCCTAATGTTTTTAAAGATATTTCCCAAATGCCAAAGGAATTGGTTAATCATATCAGATATTCTGAAGAAATGTTTAGAGTTCAAACAGAAAAATGGACCACATATCACCAAACCAATCCACAGGTTTTCTATAATAAAAGCGACCTGTGGCGTGTATCTAAATATGAACCTTTATGTGAAAATAAAGATAAAGGGGATTATAGTATTGATGACGATTATTATACATATGATACTTGGTCATCACATTCCGGAGATCAATCTCCCTATTATTATAATATTATGAGACTTCCCGGGAACCAAGATGAAGAGTTTATTCTTATGAATACTTTCACAAGAGCGGGAAAAGAAAATATGTGTGCTTGGATATGTGTGGGCTGTGACGGAGATAACTATGGTAAAATTACTCTTTACAATTTCCCAAAAGACAAAAATGTCTATGGTCCTTCTCAAATTATAGCCAAAGCCAAACAAGATGATATTATATCTCCTCAAATTACACTTTGGAGCCAAGAGGGTTCCGGAGTCACCACGGGGAAACTGTTGACTATTCCTATTGAAAAATCCTTGTTATATGTTCTTCCTGTCTATTTGGAATCGGATAATACTAAAATTCCTGAACTTAAGAGAGTTATAGTAGCCCTCGGAGATAAGATTATAATGGATAAAGATCTTAACTCTGCTTTGTATAAATTAATAAGCGGAGGCTCTTTTGTAAAGGCAGAAGCGGTTGCCAAACCTAAAGAAGAAAATAAGCAAAAAGTGACAAAAACTCCACAGGAAGCCCCTAAGGAAGTTTCAAATAAGCCCACAAAAGAAGAAATTTCCGGGACATATAAGAAAGCCAAAGAAGCCGCCCAAAAAGGCGACTGGGCAACCTATGGAAAGGAAATTGACAAATTGGGAGAATTGATAGAGAAACTGTAAAAATATTTTAAACCACAAATCTGTCCCCCTAAGCGATAGCTTGGGGGGTGGCAGTCCTGAAGGACTGACGGGGGGATGGAAATCTTAATTTCTAAATTAAAGCAGAAAGCATAATATCGTGGTGCGTAGCACCACGATATTATGCTATTTGAACAACAACTTTATTTCTCTAAAAATAGATAAAAAAATAAAAAAATTTAAAAATTTTTACTAAATATATGGTTTTAAATCTTGACAAAAGGTTTTAAATGTGGTATAATGATATTGTCAAAAAAAAAGAATAAGAGGAATAAAGTGAGAGTAATAAAAAGAAACGGGACTGAAGTAGAGTTTACCGCAATGAGAATTTATAATGCTATTTCAAAAGCAAACAATGAAGTTAATGATGAAGACAAATTAACTCCAAAGCAAATTTCCAATATATCCAACATAGTCACAGCTCAATGTGAAAAGTATGACAGAGCTGTGTCCGTGGAAGAAATTCAGGAACTGGTGGAAACCGCTATTATGAAGGCTGCCGCTTTTGAAGTTGCCAAAAGATATATCAGATACAGATACATTCACAATCTTAGAAGAGAAAAAGGCAATGTGGATGATATGGTTATGACCCTTGTAGAGTATAACAACGAAGTTGTAAAGCAAGAAAACTCCAACAAGGACCCTCAAATAATCCCTACTCAAAGAGATTATATTGCAGGTGAAGTTTCTAAAGATATTTCCACAAGACTTCTTCTTCCCCAAGACATTACAACCGCCCACGAAGAAGGTATTATCCATTTTCACGATGCTGACTATTTTATTCAGCATTCCCATAACTGTGATTTGGTGAACCTTGAAGATATGCTCCAAAACGGAACTGTTATTTCCGGAACATATATTGACACACCAAAAACTTTCTCCACCGCTTGTAATATTGCAACTCAAATTATAGCTCAGGTTGCCTCATGTCAATATGGCGGACAGTCCATTTCTCTCGCTCACTTAGCTCCCTTTATAGATAAAACAAGACAAGGCCTTAAAGAACAAAATAAAGAACTTCTTGATTATATGTCCGAAGAAGAATTTAACAGATTTATTGAAAAAGGAGTTCGCAAAGATATAACCAAAGGTGTTCAAACCATTCAGTATCAAGTTGTCACTTTAATGACTACCAACGGTCAAGCTCCTTTTATTACTGTTTATATGAATCTGAATGAAGCGGAAGGTCAAACTCAAAAGGACTTGGCACTGGCTATTGAAGAAGTCCTAAACCAAAGAATTCAAGGCGTGAAAAACGAAGACGGTGTTTGGATTACTCCCGCATTCCCCAAACTCATTTACGCCCTTGACGAAAACAATGTTCATCCGGGAAGTGAATTCTATTATTTAACAGAACTTTCAGCAAAATGCACAGCCAAGAGAATGGTTCCTGACTATATTTCCAACAAGATTGAAAGACAATTAAAGCAGGGTGACGAATACACTTGTATGGGTTGTCGTTCATTCTTGACGCCTTATAAAGATCCTGAAACCGGCAAGGGTAAATACTATGGAAGATTCAATCAAGGAGTTGTGACTTTAAACTTGGTTGATGTGGCTCTCTCCTCCGGAAAGGATGAAGAAAAATTTTGGCAAATACTTGAAGACAGACTTAATTTGTGCTACAGAGCTTTAATGCTTCGCCACAGAAGACTTGAGGGAACTGTCAGCGATGTGGCTCCCATACTTTGGCAACACGGTGCCTTGACAAGGCTCAAAAAAGGCGAAACCATAGATAAATATTTACACAATGGTTATTCTACCATTTCTTTGGGATATGCGGGACTTTATGAGTGTGTTAAATATATGACGGGTTATTCTCACACAGACCCTAAGGGACATGATTTTGCCATAAAGGTTATGGAAAGATTAAATGCCGCATGCAAGGGTTGGAAGGAGAAAGAGAAAGTTGACTTTTCACTCTACGGAACTCCCATTGAATCCACCACATATAAATTTGCAAAATGCCTTCAAAAGAGATTCGGTATTATTGAAGGCGTGACAGATAAGAATTATATCACCAACTCTTACCACGTTCATGTGACAGAGCCTATTGATGCCTTTACAAAGCTTAAATTTGAATCAGAGTTTCAAGCATTAAGTCCCGGAGGAGCTATCTCTTATGTGGAAGTTCCCAATATGACCAATAACATTCCCGCAGTTTTGTCTGTGATAAGTTTTATTTACGATCATATTATGTATGCGGAATTAAACACAAAGAGTGATTATTGTTCCGAATGTCATTATGACGGAGAAATTAAGATAGTTCCCGATGAGAGCGGAAAGCTTGTTTGGGAATGTCCAAAATGCGGTAACAGAGATCAAAATAAGATGAGTGTTGCAAGACGAACCTGCGGATACATAGGCTCCAACTTCTGGAATCAAGGCAGAACCCAAGAAATTGCGGAGAGAGTCCTTCATCTTTAAATGAATTACTGTGAAATAAAGAAGTATGATATTGCCAATGGGGATGGTGTTAGGGTTTCACTCTTTGTTTCCGGATGTCGGAATCACTGTCCCGGATGTTTCAACCCTGAGACTTGGGACTTTAACTATGGTGATTTATATACAGAGGATGTTGAAAAGGAAATAACAGAAGCCCTTAAGCCTGAATATATATCAGGCTTAACTGTTTTGGGGGGAGATCCCTTTGAACCTGAAAATATAGAAGCCGTCACAGCTCTTTGCAAGAGAGTGAAAGAATTGTATCCCGAAAAAACCATATGGGTTTACACCGGCTATTATTTTGAAGACTTTAAAGACAGAGAAATAATGAAATATATTGATATTTTGGTGGACGGTCCTTTTGAAATGGATAAAAAAGATATTTCATTAAGGTTTAGAGGTTCTTCAAATCAAAGAATATTAAACATAAAGGACATACTATGAATTATATTAAACTTTTGCGTCCGACTCACTATATCAAAAATCTTTTAATATTTGTTCCTTTGGTTTTTGCTGAAGCTTTTAGATTAAATGCTATAATTGCTACTTTTTTGGCTTTTATAGCATTTTGTCTTATTGCCTCTTGTGTTTATATTATAAATGATATAGTGGATTATGAAAAGGATAAAACCAATCCCCACAAGTGTCACAGGCCCATTGCAAGCGGAAAAGTGTCAAAGAAAAGGGCCTTGGGAATACTGATTATTTGTTTTCTTTTGGCATGTTTGTTATGCTTGTTTTTGCCTATAGGTTTTAATATAGCCTTGGGAGTTTATGCTATTTTAAATATATGTTATATTTTTAAATTAAAAGATATAGTAATTATAGATGTATTGTGTTTGAGTATAAGCTTTGTTTTGCGAATAATAGCCGGTGGTTTTGCGGCAGGTGTGGAAGTCACCAAATGGATTTTGGTCACTTGTTTCTTTCTGGCTTTGTTTTTGGGTTTTGCCAAGAGAAGAGGGGAGATTGTTTTGGATAAAGAAGGCTTGGTAAAGAGAAAAGTGGCAATGGAATACAGTCTCAATATCTTGGATAAGTTTATAATTGCTTCCGGAATGTTGGCTTTGATTTGTTATGCCCTCTTTACCCTTGATATGTCTGTGATTGAAAAGTTTCAAGCTCCCCACCTGTTTTGGACAATCCCTTTGCCCGTATATGGTATTTTTAAATACATTATGATTATTCCTCAAAAAGAAAATACAGATCCAACCCACATTTTGTTTTCGGATAAGACCATTTTGTTGTGTATTGTCCTGTGGCTCATATTAACTCTGTCAATAATGCACTTTGGAATATGATGTTTAAAACCGCAAATTAACTCTTGACAAAACATATCATTTATGGTATAATGAAATTGTAAGAGTAATTTTACTTTTCCACGGTTGTTTTAAAAAAAAGATGAAATAATAAACAACAAAAACTTAATTTTCTTAATTTTTTATAAGTAAATAAAAGTTAAAAAATATTTTTATATTTTTTTTCAAAAAAGTGGGTTTTATCACTTGACTTTTTTTTGTTAAATATGGTATAATAAAAGTAATAAAGAATAAGTTGTTATTGATTGTTTATTAATGTTTTTATTTTTTATTACTCTACCTTCTATAAACCTTTATAATTTTAATATATTTAGCTATATTAAATACAAGATTGACAATAAAACAGATATCTGTTATGAGCTTAGGCGTCTCTTTAGAGACAATGTTTCTTAAAATTAATCTTAAAGATTTAAGAAAAAAATTGGCTACAATTAATCTTTTAAAATTTATAACTTATTATTTTACAAGATTAATAGATTTGACACACCTTTTTATTATGTCATAAAACAAGGAGGTTTATAATGAAAAAAAGGTTATTTTTGTTTTTAATGCTGATTTTACTCAGTTCCTATCTTTACGCAGACCATTGGTCAACTTA
>JAFSVJ010000079.1 GCA_017445025.1 Abditibacteriota bacterium
TTGCGGCAAAAAAGCAAAGCTTTTTTGTAAAAACGACAACTGCTTGTCGTTTTTAGCAAGAGCCCGAGCTTGTCTCGAAAGCGAGGGTGACCGACGGCAAAAATCTTTACCATTAAAGATTTTTGACTAGAAGCATTGAAAATCGCTCGCTCCGTCGAGCTGATTTTCAAGCAGGGGTATAGATACGACAAGCCTATAGTTTATCGTTTTTCTGATTTCTGATTTCTTATTTCTGATTTTAAAAAAGAGCCTTTCGGCTCTTTTTTTAAACCCACTTTTTTTTATTAATAAACCAAATACGCCACGGTTTCAAAAGCATCAAGTTCTATTGTATCGGTAAGTTTTTTAACAAGTTTCATTTCTCCTTCCGGATAGAATTTTGAAACTGTATAAGAACTTTTGTTTTTAAGCCCCAAATCACTTCCTTTGCTTTCCCAAGTTATATTTATCTTTTCATCTGACATATTTGTAAATACTACACATGTTTTATCCTTATAATTATAACTCATAGTTTTAACAGCTTGACTGTCTTCATAAAACTTTTCACTGTTATGAAGCCACATAAATTTCTTAATGGGACAATCTGTGATTTTAACCTTTCTTACCATTTCTCCAAAAATATTATAATCTCTTATATAATCTCTACATAATACCATTTTGGAAAAATATTTCTCAAATCTGGGACAGCTTTTAATATTCCACC
Organism: Abditibacteriota bacterium; assembly: GCA_017445025.1. Lineage (GTDB taxonomy): Bacteria > Armatimonadota > UBA5829 > UBA5829 > UBA5829 > RGIG7931. Next base: position 704 of record JAFSVJ010000079.1, read on the forward strand.
AAGCTTCAAGCCATATAGGTTGAATACCGTTAGTCCATTCCGTAGCACATTTATATATTGCCGGGTCATTATCGTCTTCATTAAATTCTATATCATCTAACCTATAGCATTGACCATGTTGCACTCCATACCCGGAACAAACAAGAGAATGAACCTCTCCCCCCTCTTGCAAACTATCCCCACCGGGAAAAATAGTAAGCCACAAGTCAAAATCAAAAGCATCAGTTTCACCCTCTGTTCCAAAGGGCACAGGTTCCCCTTTAATTTCGGTTAAAGCTTTTCTTAATTCACCTAAAAGTTTATTATAATTTGACAAATAATGATCACCACCACCCATTGGGTGCTTATGAGCCGGGTTAAAGCAAACTTTTGAACCCGTATTACCTACTTGGTCAAAATATAATGCATCAAAATTAATCTCTTTCATAAGAGAGGTCATTTCATTCAAAATATGTGTTCTGTAAACCTCATCCGGGCAATCATAAACATTTCATCCTTCATTAACAAACATGAGCCTGTCATTTCCAAATTCATCAAGGTTAATCAAAGCATCTCCATATCGTTTATATGCCGGAGACAAATCCTTGTCAACAACAAATCCGTTTGTATAAGGCATTATCCTTATTCCCGCTTCTCTCATTTCTTTCATTGTCTTTTTCATATTTTCTTTTACGGGAACATAATTGGGATAATGTGTATCAAATGGGTATTCGGAATATTGATAAACGTGACATGCCATGGGAACATTATATTTTTCTTTTAGTTTAATAATACCTTCCCCATCTACGGAATTCCCCCAATGCCAAGTTAACCAAATAGGATTTTCTTTTAGCCACATAGGAACATCTTCTCTACTTTCTATAGGACCTTTTGCAAAACATCCATAGTTATTCTCTATTCCCCACTTTCTGTATTTCTTACAAGCATCATAATAATCACCCTTTATTATCGCCAATCTAAAAGGATGAGCTTGTTTATACTTATATCCACCTTCTGCCATGTGAGCGGGATAATTGGTAATAAGATAATTTAATTTATTGGGCTCATCAAGAGTGCAATGATTGGTAAATTGGTGAACTTCTTTGTCTTCCGGGCATAAATAAAGTGTTTTATCTCCCTTTGACAAAGATACAAACTGATGACCTATGGGAGTTAAATACCACAATACTTTTGTATATGTTTCTCTGTATTCGCATTGATATAAAGGGAATCTAAAACCACGTGGGTCGGAAAATTTTTCACACAAATTTCCACACCTTGCGGGCCATATAAACTTATCTCCGTCCTGTGCGTCTATATTTGTTAAATTGGGATAAGCAACAGTCCAAATTCCATAATCTTTATTCTCTGTAGTCTCTATATCCCATAGTGATTCCTCCCGGTCAAGTTTTATGGAACAAGTAACATTTATCCCCTTGGTCATACCTTTATCCTTAACATTATACCAAGTTACTTTTAGACTTGTTCCGCTATGATTAATTTTATAAAAATCCGCTTTTGAAGGATTTAATTCAAACAAAGGACCATCATAACTCTTATTTTCTTTCATTGTAATTGCCCATAAAGAGGCCATATTAGGTTCTTTGATAAACTCAGTTTTTCCCTTAGATAAACTTTTTAAATAAAACTTATCTTGAGATAATACAAATATCATTTTAAAATCATTTGACTTTAATTTATACTCATTTGCATTAACACAAGATATATTCATAAAAACAAACAATAAAACCCATATCAAAAGTATTCTTTTCATATATACTCCTTATATATTAAGGGGGGAATTCCCCCCCTTAATATTAATAAAATTGGTAGATTAAAGCTCTATAGCTATTGCTGTATAAATCAAATTAGAAGCTTTAACGGTTCTGTCACCAAGCCAACTTCCACCCAATTCACCAACAGTAATTTGGTCACCTTTAATATACTTTGCATGTCCGTCACAATATGTATGGTTTTGTCCGCCATTGTGAGTCTTATAATCCAAGGTAAAGTCATCATTATAACAAGCATCAGCACCTAATCTATAAGGTCTTTGATATATATAGCCGGAAGCAACATAACAATCTGATAAAATAGTAATTTCTGAAAAATGAGTAAACTGAGAAAGTGTTGGTGGAGCAAAAACTAAACCGCCACCATTTGCTGAATCAACTGCGTCCCCGTATCTTCCAAAAACACAACCGTTCCAAATGTATGACACATAAGCTTGAACATCCAGTGTCACAGAACCATCCTTTTTTGCTGAAGGACAACAAAAAATACCTTTATTCTTTATATATGGAAATAAAGCCCCAACAGGTGTATTTAAAGAAGGTTGTCCCAAATATCCGTTTAATGTGTGTCCCCAAGTTCCCATTGAAGGGAATGTTTCGTCATAGTCATCAACATAAAGTTGAAGTGCTAATCCGATTTGTTTTGTGTTTGACAAACAAGAAGCTTGTCTTGCTTTTTCTCTTGCCTGTGCAAACACAGGGAACAATATGGCTGCAAGGATTGCAATTATAGCAATCACAACCAACAACTCGATTAGGGTAAAACCCGGTTTTTCTTTTTTGAACATCTCATAAATGTTTTTCATTAACTTGATCATTGAAATGATCCTCCTAAATAAATTTTATAAGATTTACTCTTACAATTTTATTATATCACAATTGACTTTTAAAAATCAAGGCTTTTTTTCAAAATCTGTCATAACAAGTTGCCATAAAACTTATAAGATTGTATTATAAAAATAGATTTTTTTTGAATTTTATATTTAAAATAAAATAGTTGAATTATTTATAACAGTTCATTACTTTTGCAATTACTTTACAATTATGATATAATATTAATAGAAGAATACTTTAAAGGAAAATTAAATGAAAAAAATACCCGTAATACTTGACACAGATATATGTGACGACATAGACGACCTTTACAATCTTATGTATTGTATAATGAATCCCCAAATAGAGCTTAAAGCTGTCACCATTGTATACTCTGATGTTCTTAAAAAATGTCGCTTTGTTTCCAAAATATTCAGACTAATGGGAGTAACCGATATTCCTATCGGTATAGGACGACCTATATCCCCATCAAGACTTTGCAAAGGACAATTTAATCCGCCTTTTGAAAAGCATGAAGGATTAACTTGTTATGCAAACTTTGTTAAACCGGAAGACCCGGAAAATTCTTTAACCTACCCCACTGCCCAAGAAGTATTAAAAAAAGCTTTGGACGAAACTGAAGAAAAAGTTAATATCGTTTGCATCGGTTCACTCTCAAATATAGGAGAATTACTTTCCACTTATCCCACCCCTCAATATAATATAAATATGATTTCAATTATGGGTGGAGAAGTTGAAAAGCAGATGGCTGAACATAATATTAATTGTGATCCTGAAGCTGCTCAAATAGTATTAGGCTATGGTCTCCCCGTTTTTTTGGGAACTTTCCACGAATCCAGACAAATATCTTTCCCGGAAGAAGACCTAAAAAAATATTTCCCAAACCCGGACACCAATATTATTCACAATATTTTTAGAGAGTGTCACAAACTTTGGTGGGGAAAAGAACCTCACATTTACGACCTTGCTCCCATATTCTATTTAACTCACCCGGAATTATTTGAAACCGTAGATTGCAGAGTAAATGTGGAATTAGAAGGAAAATACACACGTGGCTACACTGTGCCGGACTTTAATGCGGAAGAAAAAAACGTTAAGTATTCCAAAAGCATTAAGCACTCAGAAATAATTCGCCTTGCTATGGAAATCTATAATAATGAAAATTACTTCTCAAAAAATAAATAATATAGCTGTTGACAAAATTGAATATGATTTTGAAGGCATAAAAGACTATTGTTATGTGGAAAAAGGAGAAACAGATAATTATATAGTCAATTTTCACGGGCATGGATCAAATGCCGATCAACTCTATACAAGAGAAGACATTTTTCAAAGTTGGTATCCCGCAATCAAAAAACGAAGGCTGGGAATAATTAATTTTGACACCCAAGGCAACGGTTGGATGAACAAGGACGTGATATTTGTCACCAACCAAATATTACAATTTTTAAAAAAAGAATATAATATTCAAAAGCTCATATTTTCCGGTGGGTCCATGGGGGGCACTTCCGCTCTAATTTATACAATTCACCACCCGGAAGACGCAGACGGAGTCATTGCCAACTGTCCTGTGGCAAATATGACCGAATACTATCATTTTTTGGAAAAAAGTCAAGACCTGCTTCTTGTTGAAATAAGAGAAACCATAAAAGAGAGATACAAAGGCACTCCCGAGGAAAGTTCTATGTATAAAGACAACAATGCCAACGAGAAAAGTGATATATTTACCATGCCTTTATATGTGTGTCAAGCCACGGGAGACCAAATTATCCCTTGTGAATGGACTTTGGACTTAATAAACAAGCTGAAAGGTCAACCTAATTTTATGTATAAAATCATAGATGGTGGGGACCACGACAGCCCTCTCTCTCATTTTGAAGAAGAACTTAATTGGATGTGTGAAAAGGTTTTTTGCAAAGCAAAATAATATAAGACTTTAAAATATATTTACATATATTGAACATGCTAAATGTGTCCCCCTATTTTGCGTAGCATATCTATACCCCTCCTTGAAACCCTACACGACGGAGCGTGTGCGTTTCAATGCTTCTAGTCAAAAATCTTTAATGGTAAAGATTTTTGCCGTCGGTCACCCTCGCTTTCGAGACAAGCTCGGGCTCTTGCTAAAAACGACAAGCAGTTGTCGTTTTTACAAAAAAGCTTTGCTTTTTTGCCGCAA
>JAFSVJ010000080.1 GCA_017445025.1 Abditibacteriota bacterium
TAAGCGAAAAAGAAGGGATTTTTAGGGGAGTTGGAATTTTTGATTTTAAAAATATTTATTGGATGATTAAATGATAATCGGAATGTATGATTCCGGGATTGGTGGATTGACTGTTGCAAAGGAAGTCATAAACCAAATTCCCACAGCAAATATTATATATATAGCAGATAATTTTAATGTGCCTTACGGAGATAAGGAAGGCTGTTTGATACGATCTTTTTCTTGTGAAATATCAAAATATCTTCTCTCTCGTGATGTGGATACCATTTGCATTGCTTGCAATATGTCTACGGCAGTTTCTCTTGAAACCATTAAAGAAATGTATCCCAATAAAAAAATTTACGGAACCATTGAGTTTGGTGCCAAAGATGCGTTAAAATATACTGATAAAATAGGTGTTCTCGCCACAGTCGGCACTGTTAAAAGCGGAGCTTATACACAGTTTATTAAAAATCTAAATCCTAATGCGGTGGTAAAAGAGGAGCCGGCTCCCGAGTTTGTCCCTTTGGTGGAAAAGGGTATGTGTAATAGTGTAGAGGCTGACAGGTCCGTAAAAGAACATATTGAAAATATTATAAAAAAATGTGACATAGGTGCTTTAATCTTAGGTTGCACTCATTATCCCTATTTGACCGATTTAATCAAAAAATATTTACCGAAAAGTGTGGAGATTATTAATCCCGCTGTTTCTATGGCTCGATTTTTAAGAGAAGAAAATATATATAATAATAACAGTTTGTCCTTTGAATGTTATGCCACAAAGGATATAGAACAGGTGTCCCTTGTTTGTGAAAATGTGTTGAATTTAAAGGTTGAATGTAAACCTTTGTCTTGGAATAAGGGAATTTTAATGTAATGGCATTATGCATTATTCATTAATTTTGTGATTTGAAACAATTAAGTTTTTTAAATGATAGACGATATATTACGAAATACGGATTATTATAAAAATCAAATAAAGCATTACAGAAGAATAGAGAAAAAAGGTGCTACCTTTAGCCCTTTGCCGGAGGATTTGAATCCTTCTTTGGTTAAGGCACTAAAAGAAAAGGGGATAAAAGAGATTTATTCTCACCAAAGGGAGGCTTATGACGCAATAACCGGTGGGGAGAATGTTATAATTACCACTCCCACAGCTTCGGGAAAGACCTTGTGTTTTAACTTGCCTGTTTTAAACTCTCTCATAACTGACCCAAAGTCAACTTACATATATATTTACCCTACAAAAGCCCTAACAGAAGACCAAAGAAAAAGACTCTTATCATATAATATAAAACCTCACAAAATCTATTCTTACGACGGAGATACTCCTTCTGAGGAGAGAGCATATATCCGTCGCAATGCCGGGCTCATATTTACCAATCCTGATATGCTTCATATAAGTATTTTATCCCATCACAAACAATGGGAGAATTATTTTTATAACCTTAAATATGTGGTATTTGATGAATTTCATCATTATAAAGGGACCTTTGCTTCTCACATATCCGCAATAATAAGACGACTGCGAAGAATTTGTGCTTATTACGGTTCAAATCCTCAGTTTATTTTTTCTTCAGCTACTTTGTCAAACCCCGGAGAATTTGCCCATAATATGACAGGTCTTGACTTTCATGTTATAGATAAAAGCGGTGCTCCCTCCGGGGAAAAGAATATAATTTTCTGGAATCCTCAACCTGTGGGGTATACAGATGACAATAATGAATTTATAGAAGCTTTCAGAAACACTCCCAAAGATGCTTATAATTTGACTGTAACTTTGACGGATTTGGGAAAAAAAGTAATAGTTTTTCCCCGTTCAAGAAAAAGGGTGGAGCTTTTGGTAAAATCTCTCCGTGAGACATTGCCCTATAAAAATATCTTTCCATACAGAAGCGGTTATACCATAGAAGAGAGAAGGCGAATAGAAAAACAGCTCTTTAAGGGAGAGCTGGACGTAGTGGTTGCCACCAATGCTTTGGAGTTGGGAATAGATGTGGGAGCTTTGGACGCTGTGGTGACAGTGGGTTATCCCGGTAGTGTTTCTTCTCTGTGGCAACAGTTTGGAAGAAGCGGAAGAGGTGACAGAGACGGCGTTGGGATATTCATAGCTCGAGACGACCTTATAGACCAGTATTATATGGAAAGACCTGAGGAGTTTTTTGATAAAGCTCTTGATAGGTCTGTGGTCAATAATGAAAATGAATTTGTCTTGTTTAATCAAATAGCTTGTGCTTTGTGTGAAATGCCCATGACTCCGGAAGAAGTTCAGTTTTATTTTGGAGATAAAGGTTTAGGAATTGTGGGTGATTTGATTGAAAACGGTTTTGTAAAATATAACAATCATTTCTATTGGTATAGCAAAGAATCGCCTCATATTAAAACCAATATAAGAGGCACAAATATGGATGAGTTTGAGATCAAACAAGGAAACAAAGTGTTGGGTGTTTGTGACTTTGCTCACGTTTATTCTACACTTCATGAAGGAGCTGTTTATCTTCATGACGGTGAACCCTATAAGGTTGCGGAACTTGATGAGGAAAACAAAAAGGCCTATGTGACAAAAACAGAAGGTGATTTTTATACCAATGTTCACGAAGATATTGAAATAGACAATATAAGCAGAGAACAGACATATAAGACCAAGGGATTGGAATTTAACTTTGCTATGTGTAATGTTAAGACAAAAATGCCTTATTACACAATGAAACAGTTTAATACGGGAAAGATTTTAGGGCAAATGCCCCTTTCCTTGCCGGATACAAATCTCTATACTCAATCTGTTTATTTTACCATAGATAACAAATATGTTCGTATTTTAAGAGAAGAGGGAATTTTACTTGACGGGGCAATTCACGCTCTTGAGCATATATTGATAGGTGTAGCTCCCATTTTGATTAATTGTGACAGAAATGATTTGGGTGGTGTGTCATATCCTTTGTTTTTATATACGGATAAGCCTACGGTTTTCATATATGATGGTTATGAAGGTGGTATAGGAATAGCCAAAGAATTGTTTGATTTGAGAAGAGATTGGTTTAATATAGCTTTTGATACAGTGTCAAAATGTCCTTGTAAAATGGGCTGTCCCGCTTGTATTCAATCCCCAAAATGCGGAAATAATAACCAACCTCTCAATAAAGACGGAGCCCAAATACTTCTTGACTGCCTGTTGACTGAAATAGATTATTAATTTAATAGAATAATAAATGATGAATAGTATAATCTCCCCTTTTGCTGTCCCCTAAGGTGAAATATAAACTCTCCCTCCCTACTACGTAAGGGAAACTGCCTATCTCTCCCCCCCCTACTACGTAAAGTCGTTAGATTCACCCTCTTTCTCATCCCAAAAAGTGTCGCTTTTCTATCAATGAACCCCCTTTAGGGGGGCTACGAGGAAAATCTTTGATTTTCCCGTGGGGGGGCCGTGCGACACTTTTCGGGAACCCTGAGAATTGAACTGAATTTGCAACCGCAAATTCCTTTCATCCAAGGTTGAATTGCGGCAATCTCGGGGTCCCCAGAAAGTTGAGCGAATAGCGAAAACAACCCAAGGGCTCCCGAAAAGTTGAAGCATCTGCGAAAACTTTTTGGGAATGGGTTTTAGGGGTGAGAAATA
>JAFSVJ010000081.1 GCA_017445025.1 Abditibacteriota bacterium
AAAAATCTTTAAAGGTTTCACCTTAATAGAATTGTTGGTTGTTATTGCTATAATAGCCATTCTTGCTGCAATTCTATTTCCCGTTTTCGCACAAGCAAGAGAAAAGGCTCGTCAAGCAAGCTGTCTTTCAAATGTAAAGCAATTGGGAACAGCTATTCAACTTTATGTTGATGACTATGACGAAACATTCCCATGGGTTGCTGACATCACAGGAACTTGGGGTTTGTATCTGAGTGAATATGACGGTTACCCCTGTCACAAGTATGTGACCATGCCTGATTGGGGAGTGCCGGGTTATTACATTACATGGATGGATGAAATTTATCCTTATGTAAAGAATATGAAAATGTTTGAATGTCCTTCCGGTCTTAGAAATTGTGCAACTTATGCATATAATGCACAACTTGCGGGAACAAATAATACTGTTGATAAACGAGGAGATCAAACTTGGGTAGCTCCAAAGTCATTATCCCAAATGAGTAATCCAGCTTCTGTATTATTTGTTATGGATGGTATAGGATATAATTCTGACCTTAGAGGTGCCGCTGCTATGTATCCTATATTATTTGCTACAAATGTTGGTATGCAAAAATATGTTATAAGACACAACGGTGGTGCCAATACAGCTTTCTGTGACGGTCACGCTAAATATACAAAGATGGGTCAATCTCCGTTAATTGATATTGAACATTGGGGTTATAACCTTGAAGGTTGGGATCCTCTTTACCCAAGAAGCTAATTATTCATAATATGGGGATTTTATATCCCCATTTTTTTGGAGTAAGTTATGAAAAGTATTATATCTATAATATTATTGTTTTTACTGAGTTTTTCTGTGTTTTCTTTTGATATTACCAAAAATGGTGAGCCTGCCGCTACAGTTGTTTTATCGGAAAATGCCACAGATGCGGAAAAGTTTGCCGCTTCCGAATTAATTTCTTATATTGAGAAAATTACAGGAGCAAAACTTTCCACATCTAACACAGAAACTCAAGGAAATAATATTTTTATAGGCAGTGCTTCTCATATAGATACTTCCTACCTAAAAAAAGATGGTATTATAATAAAATGTAATAAAAACTCCTTAATATTAAACGGTGAAGGTGTTAGTGGATCAATATATTCTGTTTACACTTTCCTTGATGATTATCTTGGAGTTAAATTTTTCTCACCCACTTTTGAATATATACCCAAGAATAAATCTCTCAGTATTAATAATATAGATTTATCTTATTCCCCTTGTTTTGAATCTCGAGAGGTTCATTGTAAAGTTAACAATGACAACCCTATGTATGGTTTCAAACTGAAATTAAACGGAAGATATCAACAAATCCCCGCCAATCTTTGCAAACGTCCCGACAGTTTCGGTGGTGGTCACACTTTTCAAGCAATTATCCCTTGGTCAAAATACGGACAGGAACACCCGGAATGGTTTTCCGAAATAAACGGTGTTCGAATAACAGATAAAGAGAGCCAACTCTGTTTAACCAACGAAGAAATGATACAGGAAATGATTAAAAATGTTTTGGGGTGGGTGGAGTCTGCTCCTGATTATGATTGTTTTTCCATAACTCAAAATGATAATAATCTCTATTGCCAATGTGAAAAGTGTAAAGCATTGACAGAACAATACGGCCATAGCGGTGCTATCTTGACTGTGGTAAATCGAGTTGCGGACGCAGTGGCAGAGAAAGCTCCCGGTAAGTTTGTGGATACATTTGCTTATGCCTATTCAAGAGAAATACCCAAAGGGGACATTAAGCCACGGGACAATGTTATAATGCGTCTTTGCTCCACAGACGTGGATGTTTCCAAACCTTTTGACGCAAAAGAAAATCAAAACTTTTATAAAGATTTATCAGGTTGGAGCAAACTCTCAGACCATCTCAATATATGGGATTACATTGCCAATTTCTGGAATTATGTTATTCTCCACCCCAACTATCATGTTTTGCAGAAAAACCTTCAACTTATGAGATATAACAATGTTTTCCAAGTCTTTGAACAATATGACGGATCCAACATAGCTCCCTGTATGGGCGATTATAAGAGATATATTACCTCAAAACTTCTCTGGAATCCGGATATTGATGCAGAAAAAGAAACCAAAGAATTCTTTAAACACTATTACGGTCCCGCATCAAAAGATATGGAAGACTTTTTAAGTTATATCAATAATCTTATGCCAAGTGTTGATTACAGGCTTTTAATGAACAGAACTTTAAACAATCCATATTTCACAACCAAGAATTGGGTTGATTGTTTTAAGATTTTAAACAAAGCTTTAAAGAAAACAGATAAAAATTCTGTTTATTATGAAAGAGTATATAGGGATTATTTGTGTTTTTACGGTGGGTTTGTTTTGGCAGACAGCGAAAGTGTGCAAGGCGTTGTAAAAGCTAAAGTTTTGCCTTTTAAAGATATTTATGAAGGTATTGATGCCATGAATGAGTTTTTGCCGAAACACGGCGTCACTCGTTTTTCTGAAGATAAGTCTTGGGCTGACGGTGTATATGCCCAAGCCAAATTGCCCGAAAAACAGGGAACTGTGCCGGATATATGCAAAAATTTGAAAGATAACGAATGGATAGAAATGCAAGAAGACTATCTCCCTTGTATCATTCCCGGTGATTACGGAAAGACCGTAGATGACCCTAAGGCGTCCAACGGAAAAGCAGCCTGGGTTAACCCAAAATATATAGATTGGTTTACCCAAAAGCCACTATCTTTTATCTATTTTGATAAAACTTTAAAATATGCAGATATTTATGTTGAGTGCAGAACTGAGCCTAAGGACAAGACCGGCAATGTGGCAACCTGTTATATTTGGAATTCCGTAAATGATGAGATCTTAAGATATGATTTTGCATATAATGACGAAAGTGATAAAGAATATAAAACTATTAAAATAGGTGAGATAGATTTTGAAAAGACAGATTCATCTTCTATAATTTTCTTCTGTGGAGTAGGGGATGAGAATATGGGAGAGGGATTTTATATAGACAGAGTTTTCTTTGTATTACATAGGTAAATTATATTTATGTATATTTATTTATTAAATAAATAAAATTCCAACTCCCCTAAAAATCTCTAATTTTTCGCTTTACGAAATTACTCTTTTCGTGTCTCCTTGACGCTCCTCGCCTAAGAACATTTTTTTAATGGCTTATGCCTAAAAAAATAACCTTATTCTGCGGTGCTACAGTCGACGACTACATTCGTAATTTCTTACGAAAAATTGATCTTTTTGGTGATTTGGTATTTTATTTAATGGGAGAGGGATTTTATATAGACAGAGTATTCTTTGTGCTTCATAGATAAATTATATTTATGTATATTTATTTTTGTGATATAATAAAAATGTATTAACTTAAGGGATTATTAATGAGAACACCTTCCAAACCTCAGGAAATCTATAATATCATTAAAAATGATATTTTAAACAAAAAATATAAAATAAACGAAAAACTTCCCACGGAGCAACAACTTCTTGAAATGTTTAGTTGTGATAGGTCTACCATACGTGAAGTTTTGACTATATTATCTACTGAGGGTATAATAAAAAAGAAACATGGTTTAGGTTCCTTTGTCACCAGAATACCTTCTCGGGGAACCATTGCTGTTTGTGTTCGTTTCGGAAACTTGACCTCTTTGACGGATTTTTACTCACGACTTATAAATAATATTAATGACTTTGCGGAAGAAAGAGGCTATGATATTATTTTGGCTGTGGGATATGGTGACACCATAGAAACTATAAAGAAAAATATTGATGCTTATTTTCGAAAGCCTTTTTCAAGAGAGATAGTTGCTGTTGTAAATCTTTTGAATTTTGAGATTAACCCTTTGCCTGTTCCTACCATAAACATTACAAGTGTTGTCCCCTTTGGAGATAACTGTATATGTATAGATTATGATGAAGTGGTTAAAAAGGGTAAGGAACTTATGGAGAATATGGGATATAAAGATACTACTATTTTTTATACTCTTGATTCTGTTGAAAAAGCCGGGGAAGCCATAGTTAATCACATAAGTCAATTGGCAAATTCTTGGACTGATAACGAGGATTTAAAATTTGAAGTGGATACATATTATGGCTTTTATGAAAAGTTTAAAGCTTGGTATGAAAGTCCAAAACGAACAAGAGCTGCCTTTTTTCTTGACGACGGTTTGTTGGAATTGGTAATAAGATTTTTTTATGAAAACAGCATAAAAATCCCGGAAGATTTTGCTGTGTTGACCTATGGTAACGCCCATAAATATTTCAATCACAGTATAGATTTTCATAAATTGGGTGCCGATGAAAAAGAACTTGCAAAGCTTGTTTTGGAAAACCTTGATATTCTCCTTAAAGGTAAATCTATCGGCACAATTAAACTGCCCCCTCACTATCATAAGGGCAACAGTTTATAATTTATATTCCCATCACTTTGGTGATGGGTTTTTTTTATAAAAAAAAGACCGATAAAAACCGATCTATGTGGAGCGGGAGACGAGGCTCGAACTCGCAACCTTCTGCTTGGAAGGCAAAAAAGTCTCTAATTTACCAAAAAGCACAATTTTATGCAAGTAATTGCGAAATTGTAGTCATCGACTGTAATGAGTGAGTATTGGGACAAAAGCATAAGGCGAATGCCATTAGGATTTTGTTTCAATACGAACGAATGTCAAGGAGATACGAAAATAGAAATTACGTTAAGCATAAAATTAGGGATTTTTAGGGAAATTAGAGAATTTTTTATAAAAAAAAGACCGGTTTTTATAAACCGATCTATGTGGAGCGGGAGACGAGGCTCGAACTCGCAACCTTCTGCTTGGAAGGCAGATACTCTACCAATTGAGTTACTCCCGCGTAGCCAATATATATTATACCACATTTAATATATGTTTGTCAAGTATATAAAGGCATTTTTAAAAAAAATTATAATTGTGTGATAAAATCTCCTGTGGGTGTGGTTTTGATAAAGCCAAATTTAATTTCTTTTACAGGTTCCACCGATACAATATTTGATTTTATCATCATAGAATTGTGTTTAAACAGTATATTTTGAATAAGTCCCACACCAAGGTGTTTTTTTTCTGAGTTTCTCAGTCCCACATAGAGATTATTATAGGCTTCCGGTGATTGGATTACTATATTCTCTACGTGGAGAAATTCCTTTATTTCGCTGATTTTTGTATCGTTTACAACAGCGTTTGAGAATATAAAGAGAGTTTTATAGGCTATTTCAACATGCAGAACTTCTGCCTTTAATATATTGGAAAGAGTATGGAAATATTGCCATTTCAGTTGCCTTCCGTTTCCCAGCCAAGTGTTTAAAAAACTGACTTCACTCATCATAATTAAATGGGTTTGAGAGTTTTTGAAAAGTTTGTTAAAGGACATTTTTTTGCCAAATTCCAAGAGATTATGTTTGTTTACAGCCTTGGGATCTTTTTCCAAAATAGCAATTTTGAGATTATTTCTTTTGAGAAAAGGGCAGAGAGCAAATTCTATTTCGTGAGAGGCTTGAATACCTATCAAATAATTGGGGTATAGAGCTTCTATTTCATTTTGTGTGAGAATAACGGAGTTTGGAAAATCATATTCCCCTTGGGTGTCTACCAATATTACCTGACAATTTTGTTTTTTTGCGGACCTTATCATTTGGCTGATACCGAAAATAATATCAATACCGTGCCCTCGTCCTGTCATAGAGCCTATGAAGTATTCTTCTGTCGGTTGTAGAGTTTTAATGTCAATAGGGGATGTGCAAACAGACATAGCCAAAAGTCCAACACCTGCTATGGTGTTGTCGGAAATGTTGGCGTCTATGTATCCGCATTTAATTCCAAAAGGAGTTAAATAGTTGATAATTTCTTCACAGAGAGTGGTTTTTCCTGTGCCCTTGTCTCCTAAGACCAAGACAACGCCACCTTCTCTCCTGAGGCTTTCTGTAAGCTCTTTTTTTTCACGAAAAAGTATCATTTGGCTAAAAGTCCAAGTTAAAGTATTCTCTTCCGTCAATGATTGAGAAGATTTTGATTTTTCTCTCTTCGATTATGGCAGCGGTAGGGTCCGGAGTGGGCATAGGGAAACGAGGCCTTGCTATGGATCCGGGATTGAGAAGGATCACTCCCTCTTTTTCTTCTAAAACGGGAATGTGAGTATGACCGGATATAAATATTCTTGCTTTGAGATCCTTGGCAAGTTTGATTTTGGCATCGTCATCTAATAGATGACCATGATTTATGACTATATTTGTATCACCAAATTTGTATGTGGTGGTGCTTCTGTCTGTGTCAAATTCCAAAAGCTCATCGTAAACTTCACTGTCACAATTTCCTTTTACCGCAATAATAGGGGTCACTTGTTTGTTAAGTAAGTTGACACAATCTATTAATTTGTAATCGGAAAAGTTAGTATCTCTCGGAGGGTGGTATAGAATATCTCCGGCGTGTAAGATTCCGCTAACCCCTTCAAACATTTGAAAAGTTCTCTTTAAGGCTTCCACATTTCCGTGGGAGTCTGATAATACACCTATTTTCATATATACCTCTTATATTTAATACGCAATGTTAATTATATCAAATTACATCCTAAAAGCTTATTCCCAATGACAAATCACCTTGTAAATCTTCCTCGTTGGTATTGTGATTCTTTTTATATTCCCCTTTAAGAGAAAGATTTAGGCGATTAATGGCTTTTGTATATCCTAAAATATATTGTTTTGTAAAGTTGTCGTTATTATTTTTGTTAAAGACTACACTCCCGGAGAGAGAGCCTCCGAAGAGTTTTGCTGTAATGCCAAGATCATATTTTCTTTCCCTTTCATAAAAGTCATTTATACTTTCGTAGGCATTTCCTGTGAGATTTATATCACCAAAATTAAATTTGGCTCCATAGTTATATTCGGTTTTGTTAAAATAAAGTTCTTTGTTTTCCGGGTTGTCTGTCCAAGCTCCCCAAATCTCCATAAACTTAAACAATTCATAAGCTAATTTTGCGCTTTTGGTATCTTCATATAAAGTAATATTTGAATCTCTGTCAACAAAGAGAGCGTAAATATTAAACTTATCTATTTTATAATTTCCTGTCAATTTTAGGTGTTTAAACCTATTGTCTTCTGATAGTTTTTTGTTAAGATAGTTTATGGTCATTCCGAAATAGGAATTGGGATTATATGATAATCCTGTTTCGGATTCGTAAAAAGAATCTTCTCCTGTTTGATTGGTTTTGTATTTTGAATATAAATCCAAATACAAATCTTTATAATTAATACCGGTTTCGTATAATTTTGTTCTTATATCATTTAGAGAACTATTCTCCCACAAGCCTGTCACTTTGGTGTATTTGTTTATATCATAGGAACCTTGTGCTTTATTTATGACTTCCGTTTTATATCCGTCTGTATATTTCAAGGAAGAGGATGTAGAAAGAGTGGCTCCTTGACCTTTAATCCCTAAATTTATATTTCTTGTGTCTGTCTTTGAAGTGTCGGTTATGTTTCTTGTGTTTGTGGCATCAAGGGTTAGGTCTTTAAGGTTAATCTTTCCTCCTATGGTTTCATATTTTGTATCGACTCCGTCTTTAAGATCGTTTCCGAAGGAAGCGTTTCCTTGAAAGCCTGTCCCCGCCATAGTTATTCCATAAACTTCACTTTTGGTTTCACTTGTATTTTCAATATTTCTAATTGTGCTATATAATTTGGCGGTAATATCCTTAAATTTATTTTCAATAGAATAGCTTAGAGAGTTTTGGGAATAACTCTCTCCCGCCTCTCTTGTTTGATCCATATTAAATTTTAGATTAGGGTTTATGGTATAACCAAGTTTGTTTGTAATGGTATTTTTGTCATCTCCGTCAATGAATTTTGTGTCAATAGTTAAGTTGTTTTCATTGTAAGAAGCCAATAGCTCTAATATTTCCTTTGAATCTTTGAAATTTGCTCCTGTGGCTGTGTAAGTGGCACCTAAAGTGACCTTTCCTATTTTGTTATTGTAATTTAGAGATGAGGATAAGTCCTTTTTTGTTATGGTATCACTATTTTTAAGGGCAAATTTAAAGCCAAAATCTCCACCATATGCCTTTGTTTTGTATGATCCGTCCAAATAGTCAAAATTATTGTTACTGTCCTTGTGTGGGCTAATTACAAAGGAATTTGGGGCTGTGGGAAGAGATACCTCGGATATGTTGTATTCTATTTTAACCACTTTTCCTCTTTCCGGAGGCTTTGCAAAGAAAATAGTGGCTTTTTCTTCATTTACATTATAGTCTAAAGGGTCAATAATATTTTTTGATATGGAAACTCTAACATCCTTAGGATGAGTGTTGGATAATTTGTAAGGTCCCATTCCGTCAGAGACAATAAAATCCACCACTTCTCCTAAGAGAGTGCTTGACAGAAGAATTAATAATATTAAGTTATATATTATTTTTTTCATTTTACCACTAATATTTTAACATAAATGTTTTAGTATTATCAAATTTAAGACAATTATTTCACCAAAAAACATTCGTTTAAGCCTTTAAACTTGATATTTTTTCTCTGTTTTTAGTATAATATATGTGGTATGTGAATATATTTACAATATATATTTACGAAAATTATAATTAGAAGAGGATTGTTATGCCTAAAGTAATAACTTTTATCGGTGGCGGATCTTTTGGATTCACTTCAAGTTTAGTGCGAGATTTATTAACCTTTCCCGCATTTAAAGATGCAGAATTGCGTATTATGGATATTAGTCAAGAAAGAATTGATGATGTTGTAAAAAGATTAAACAGAATTAAAGAAGCCGGTAATTACCCTTGCACAATCAAAACATATTTAAATGACAGAAAAGCCGCTCTTGACGGAGCTGACGGTGTTGTTTGCACAATCTTGCAAGGTGGAGCAAATGTATTCAGATATGATGTTGAAATACCTATTAAATATGGTGTATCTATAAACGTTGGTGATACAAGAGGACCAAGCGGTATATTCAGAGCCCTTAGAACAATCCCTGTTATGCTTGATATTTGTAAAGATATTAAAGAGATTTGTCCTAAGGCTATTTTCCTTAATTACACCAATCCTATGGCTATGCTCTGTAATGCTATGCAAAAGTCATATCCGGAACTTTCAATTACAGGTCTTTGCCACTCTGTTCAAGGAACTGCCGAAATGTTGGCAAGTTGGATAGGAGCAGATAT
Organism: Abditibacteriota bacterium; assembly: GCA_017445025.1. Taxonomy (GTDB): domain Bacteria; phylum Armatimonadota; class UBA5829; order UBA5829; family UBA5829; genus RGIG7931. Next base: position 9,176 of record JAFSVJ010000081.1, read on the forward strand.
GAAGGATGTCACCTATCTCTGTGCCGGTGTAAACCACCAAGCCCACTATTTAAAATATGAGGTTAAAGGTGAGGATGCTTACCCACAAATTCGTAAGGTCATATCAGAAAATCCGGATAGATTACACGATGAACCGGTTCGAAACGAAATGTTCTTTAAATTAGGTTATTATGTGACAGAATCTTCCGGTCACAACTCTGAATATGTTGCTTGGTTTAGAAAGAGAAAAGATCTTTACGAAAAATACTGCACAGACGCAGGTGGTTGGAACCCTGGTGTAGAAAGATATATCTTAGATGAATATTTAAAGAGAGAAGGCAACTGGAAAGATGCCATTGCAGAAGAATTAAAGAAGGATGTTGATCTTAAGAGAGGTCAAGAATATGCAGCATGTATATTTAACGCTATCTTTGGTGACAATACTCCCTTTAAGTTTAACGGAAACATTCCTAACAAGGGTTTAATTGATAACTTACCACCTGACTGTTGTGTAGAAGTTCCTGTATGGGCAAGTAAAAATGGTTTGGAAGCAGTAAAAGTTGGTTCTTTGCCGGATCAATTAGCTTTGTTAAATAACATTACAGCTCGTTGTGAAGAATTGGCAGTCAAAGGTGCCCTTGAAGGTGATAAGACAAAAGTTTACCATGCTTGTCTCTTTGATCCTCTTACAAGTGCAGTTTTGTCAATGGATGAAATAAAGAATATGGTTGACGAAATGTTCGAAGCCAACAAGGATTATCTTGGATATTTTAAAGATTAAAGAGATGTAATCCAAATCACCTATATTGGTGGTTTGGATTTTTTTATTTGTAAACCTCCCCCCGGAAATGTTTTTTGCTATTTCGGATTTTTGCGACATATTTGTTTCCTCCAAAACTCTCATTTTTGGAAACAAGTGCATACGTAAGGGGGGTAGGGGGTGATATTCTTCATTTTGCATTATAAAATCAAAAATAAGAGCCGAAAGGCTCTTTTTTTTGTTCCCTAAAACTCGGAGAGTTTTTTGGGGTGGCATTTTCTAACCAAATTCTAAGAAATGAACTTTTTATATTTTGATTTTATTTTCTCCCGGGGAGATTTCAATAATTTTTCCCTTATACTCAAAAGTGCCTTTCAATCCTTTTGGCAATAAAATCTCCCCGGATAAATCCTTTTTGTTTATTTTATATTTAACTTTTATCATACCGTTTTTGTGGATTATGGCACCCTCGGCTGATCTTAAATCAAACAAATTTGGTTTTATTCTAACTGTTTTAAAGCCACTTTCTGCGGGATTTATTCCCAAAATTCCGGATAAAAAGAAATAGTAAGGGTGAGAGCCCCAAGCGTGGCAATCACTACGAGTGGGCTCCGGCTGTTCCGGAGTGGTTTTAAATCCTAAATCCAAAAGGGATAGCCAATAGTTTATTTTATCTTTAAAAATATCAAAGAAACCTGCCTTTTTTGCCGCTTCAAATAAATAGAATTTATAAGATATGGTGGTTTCAATAAGATTTTTGTTGTGTGTTAAAGTTTTCGCTAATGTAGGGATTTTATCTTGGAAGTGATCACTGAGAATGGCGAGGCATTGAGTGTGTTCCAAAAAGAGGGTATGGTCTTTATCATCTGCGAAGGCACCTTGTTCTTTATCCCAAAAAGTTTCCAAAACTTTTTTTGCAAGTTTGTGGGAAAGTTTTTTATATCTCTCTGCAAATTGTTTTTCATTTAATATATTGAGAAGTTTGACAAGCAAATCAATGGTGTAAATTAAGTGGATGTTATATTGACCGCTTATTCCTGATTGATGTTCTTTGGTTGAACCGTTTACAAAGCCCGGGACCCAATCCAAAAAATTCCAAGCCTTTGGAGATTTTAAAAGTCCTTCTTTATTAATTTTTTCTTCAAAATAATTGATTATTTTGAATGCGGTGAAGATATATTTTTGTAAAGGTTTTAGGTCATATCCAAAGAGAGCGTAATCATATAAAATACCTATCCAGAAGAGCCCTGCACCGGGGATAAACTGTCTGACACTGCTTGGGTAGTTGGACCTTATCATACCTATATCTTCGAGAGAGTTGTGAAATGTGTCAATAACTTTAAGGGGAAGTGAGTTTCCCTTTTCGGAAATATAATAATTGTGAAGGCTTATTCTGCTGTCTATGGGATACATTTGTTCTTCATAGTAAGGACAGTCCATCAAGGTTTCATGGGTGCACATTTCTATGGATCTTTTTAGCATAGGGATTATGGATGTCCACTTTTTATTGTCACAGTCAAAATAACTTTCCCACTTGAAATTATAATGAGTATCTTTAAATTTTAAACTGTTGATAGTGAGTGGGGTGTCTTCGGTTTTAATGGAGATTTGGATAAATCTTCCCCCTTTCCACCAAGGCGTTTCAAAGTTTTCGTGTTTTTCTCCACCCGGTTCTATGACTTCGCCTTCTCCTGCGAAGTATTTGTTTTTCCATTCATTTCTGTTTCCTTTTGGAGCAAACCAATTATGGTTATCTGTTTCATAAAGGCTTTCTTCATAAGCTATGTTGACAGAAGAGCCTAATCCGGCTGTGGTTTTTATGGTAGTATATATACAATAATAATTGTTTAAATCCAAAATCACCCTTAATGTTGTGTGTGGAGGAATTGTTATGGATTTATTATTGTTTATGAGATTGTCAAAAAGGTTGCAATACTTTATTATATTTTTCCTCGGCATAAGCCTATCTTTTAAAGGGTTACGGCTTTGGTCTGCGTAAAGGATAGTAATATTTTTTATGGGAGATATTTTCTCCGGGGGAAGGGTGCTTGGTTTGAGTTGCCAAGGTGAATATGTGCCACCGTAGGACATATTTCTTTGTTCTCCGAGAGAGAGAAGGGTAGGTTCTGTCCAATTTCCTTTGTTGCCGGTTTCGTAGCCTAATGGGAAGTCTTTACCCTTGTATCCAAATCTACTGCCGGTGAAAATGTTTCTGTCAAATTGTGATTTGTATATTGGGTAAAATAGTGATAGGTCAATGACTTTCCAAGGAGCAAAGCCTGTGGAAACAGTTTCTTTTGGCAAGTCTTCCGTGCAAAGGATAAAACCGGGCTCAGCAGTTATTTGGGCAATAGGGTGATGGTCTTTTGGTGCGATATACCAAGTGAATACAAATATAGAGTGTTCCCCGGGTTTGAGATTTAGTTTATATGTGTCGTAAGCCCAATTGTTTAAGTCACTTCTTTCAGTGCCAAGGCCTTCAAATTTGTTATCTATGTATAATTTATATCTTTGGTCGGCAGAGATATGTATTTTGAAACTGGCTCTGTTTTTAAGGTTAATTTTTAGCAGATATGCATATACTCCAGTTTTGTCTCTGTGGGCTTTTGGGTGTTTAATCCAATAGGCATCCCATTTATAACCCTTGAGAAAATCAATATTGTCTTTGTTTAAAAACAAGTCTTTTTTTTGATAAATTTTCATGGTATCCCTTCTATTTTAAACATTCTTCGTTAACAATATCACATTTTATATAGGAATTGGTTTTGATAACGGTTTCTTTGTTTATAAAAGAGAATAAGAGGTTTATGGTTTCGGCACTTATCTTTTCTATGTCAAAACATAATCTGCAAATATCATATTCTGAAGGGAAAATTTCTCCTTTGTTGCTGTGAGTGATTATTTTGGTTTTCTTTAAAATTTTGTCATATCTGTGAAATACACTTAATGAGTTTTGGTATATGGTATTATCATAAAAAATAATGCAGTCCGGTGTTTTTTTTAGGCTTTTCATGACTTGTTCAAAGTGTTTGCTTATTTCATTCGGACTGTTGGAAATAGGAATATCGTATACTTTGTAATTATTTCTGAAATAACTCTCGATACCATATTGGAAAATATTTTGAATCTCCGGCACAAATTCATTCATAAAATAGTGGAAAAGAAGCACATCCTTAAAATTATAATGTTTTATCATTCTTATTATTTGTTTGATAAAATACTCATAACTTATAATTACGGAAGGGTATATATTTGGAATGGTTCGGACATTGACGATGGGAATGTTGTTTTGTTCAATGCTTTTAAGGTTGTCATCGTTTGAACTTAAGGAAATAACCCCCGCAATTTCGCTCACATCTTTATTGAAATAATTGATTAAGTCGTTATACTCAAAGTCTGTGTAGTTTGGGTAATCCTTGCTGTTTTTTTCCAAAATCAAATAAGGAATATAGCCTTTTTGAGTAATATTTTTTTTCAAGTCATCTATTAAATTTTTGTTAAATTGTTCCAAGCCCTCTATGAGAGTGCTTTCGTTGGTGGCTATTAAAATGTATCTGGGCATTTTCCCAAGATCTTCGGAAACATAAGACCCGCTACCTTTGACTTTGTATATAATACCTTTGTCGGATAGGACGCTTAAAGCTTCTCGCACTGTAGCTCTTGAAACTTTAAAATCTTCCGAAAGGCAAAACTCGCTGCGAATCCGTGTGCCCGGTTTGTATTTTCCTAATTGAATTTGTTCCAATACATAATTAATTATTAAATCTTTCTTTTCCATATATGATTTTCCCGGAGTTTTTTTGACAAATAAAACTTGCCTGACAACTTTATTATAACATTTTTAAAAAAATTTGTCAAATGCTTGACTTTTTGTAAAAATTGTGGTATAATATAATTGTAAAAGACATGTTAGACAGTTTTAAAACATATCAGGCAGATTTTCTATTTTGCCTTATTTTTTAAAATTATGTAGCATAGTTTTTTATAATAAATCTATTTAGGAGGATCATAGTATGATCACAATTAAAAAGGGTTTTACCCTAATCGAGTTGTTGGTTGTCATAGCAATTATTGCTATTTTGGCAGCCATATTGTTCCCTGTGTTTGCACAGGCAAGAGAGAAAGCAAGACAGGCTTCATGTCTATCCAACATGAAACAGCTTGGAACTGCTTTGGTTCTCTACATTGACGATTACGATGAAACATATCCCCCAAGATTGCTCGGTTGGTATGATAACAACGACGCAAAATATGGTGGACATGCATCAGACTTCCCATCAAGACACTGGGGTAGATATTCAAAAGACTGGACTCTTGCCGGTGAGTGGGATTGGTGGACTTGGGCAGATTCTATATTCCCATATGTAAAAAACATAAAAATGTATAGATGTCCCTCCAATGAAAACATTAGTCATATTCTATGAATATGTGGCTTGGAGGATACCCGGGACAATTTGACCATTTAAGAACTTCAGCTGAATTAAAGAATTCCTCAGAAACAGTTGCTCTTACTGAGGCTATTATTGAAACTACCGCAAGTTATGGTCATGTATTTTACACTTCAGCTTTTCCATATACTTTATACGGATGGGTTAGTGAAGGTTCTACCGGTGCTCCAAAACGAAGACACAATGGTGGTGCTAACTGGACTTTCGCAGATGGGCACGCTAAATACTTTAAAGAAGCAGCAGGACCTATGGCAAAATATGCAAATGGTGGTGATCCTTATGGAGAAGATGATCCTATGTGGAATCCTAATGCATCAGAGTAATAGATTATCTTTAACAGATTTTAAAAGTTTTCTATTTAATATATTATAATTATTTCCCTCTCTCCCCATTTCTATAGGAACAGAGGGGCAGAGGCAGAAAATATATAAACCCTCATTATGAGGGTTTATATTTATAATGGGGTTTTTGTATGAAAAAACAAATTTTATTTCTTTTTATTTTATTTTTATCTGTTAATGTGTTTGCATATCAAAAGACACTTACCCCGGTGGGAAAAACCAAATCTTTTGAATTATCAAATATCAATGCTATTATTATTCCCGAAAAGTCTACGGATAATCTAAAAAAATCCGCAGAAGACTTGAAAAAATATTTATCACAAATCTATTCTGTGGATTTTGTTGTTTTGCCGGATAGCAATGCCAACAATCATTTTATCAGTATAGGGGACACAGAACAATTTAAAATCTGTGGTCTCAAAGCCGATTTAAATGCCGACGGTTATTCTATTCAGTATAAAGACGGGAACATTTTTATATTCGGCGGTTATTTAAGCGGAGCTGAAAACGGAGTATATGCTCTCCTTGAAGAGGATCTTGGATGTAGATTTTGGGATAATAGAGGTTCAGAAACAATCCCTGTAATAAATTCAAAAGAGATTAAATTTGTCCCGAGAGATTATAATCCGCCTTTTATTACAAGAGACCCTTGGAGTTATGAAAAGGCAGGGGAAGATTATGGAAGAAGAAACAGGCTTCGCGGTTATGGTGCTTGGGGTTTTGTACATACATCTTTCACTTATGTTCCCGAGAGCAATTTTGAAGCTCACCCTGAATGGTTTTCTATGGTTAAGGGTAAGAGAGAGCCTAAACAGTTGTGTTACAGTAATCCGGAAGTCATAGACCAAATATACAATTTCTTAAAATCTTATATGGATGCTTATGATTTTGAAAGTTATGCCGTGTCACCACAGGACGGACATCCTTTATGTGATTGTCCTGTATGTAATGAATTGGACGAAAAGGAAGGCACAAAAGCCGCAACTTTAATAAAGGCATTAAATACAGTTTGTGAAAGATTGGAGAAAGATCATCCAAATAAAAAGCTGGTCACCTTGGCATATTTGGACTATATTACACCTCCAAAGACCATAAAACCTCATCAAAATTTAATAATACAAATATGTTCCGATTGTGCCGATTGGCCCTATCCTTTCCTTGCTTATAATGAAACCGATAAATTCCAAAGAGATATACAAAACTGGGTGGCAACAGGTTGTGAAACTTTAACTTGGAATTATGTGGTAAATTTTGATCATTATTTAATTCCAAGCCCTAACACAAAACTTGTGGCAAATAATATAAAACTTTTAAATGATTATAATGTAGACGGTGTTTTCTTACAGGGAAATTATGGGGACGGAATAAGAGATTCCGGTGCTCTTAAGACTTGGATATGGGCAAAACTATTATGGAATTCCAACTTAGATTATAACTATCTTTTAAGAGAGTTTATAAATGGATATTATGGCTCTTCCGCTAAATATGTTTTGGAATATCACAGGCTACTTGATAAGCTTTATGATGATAACCATAAAAAGCTGAAAATTCACCCTAACGTAGAATACACATCTGAGGAAAATCCTCTTATTGTTAATGGAATAAGGTGGGGTGCCAATGAAAGGTTGTATACAGATAAATTTATAGAAAAGTCTATGGACCTTATGGACAAGGCTTTAAAAGCTGCCCAAGATGATGAAACAAGAGAAAAAGTCAGAATTTTAAGGACAGGACCTATATATCTCTATTTGACAAGACATGTGGGCTTTTATGAAGGAGGAGCCACATTTATAAGAGGTGACTTTGATCCAAAGAAAAAAGATTACTATCTGTTATTAACGGATGAACTTAACAAGACCTTAACCGATCTTAATATAAAAACTGTTGCCGAAACCGCTCCCTTTGAAAATAAAGACAAGTATATCAATAAGTTTTATGAAACTATTGAAAATGATAGTTCCGATTTGACAGTAACCCCCTTTGAAAGTGATAATTGGGAAATACATTTTTCACAAAGTGATAATGAAAATCCTTTTGAAGCACCTTTTTCAGATTGGCAAAAAATATCAATAGGCAAAACTTGGGATGAGCAAGGTTTCCCCCTACATGAAAGTGTAGCTTGGTATAGAAAGAATATTTCTTTTTCCCGAGAGGATATTAATAACAAACATATCTTTATAGCTTTTGGGGCTTGTGACGAAGACGCTACTGTTTATATAAATGGGGAAAAGGTATTGGAACATACCTGTGAAGCCCTTAATGTTCAGCCTATAGAGATTTATACAATGCCGGTTGTGGCGGAATTGACCAAGTATATTAAAGAAGGGGATAATGAAATATATGTTAAGGTTAATAATGTTGAAGGTGTCGGGGGTATATATAAAGAAGGGCAAATAATTTATACAGATAGTGATAATACTGTTGACACAGTAGCTAAGAAATTATATTAGGAAAAAATATGTTATTTTTAAGTTTAGATCCCGGTGGAACAAAGTGTGAAGGCTGTTTGTGTAATGAAAAGGGTGAAATCCTCTCTTATTCAAAACAGTGCTATGAATATCTCAATACTGAAAATATGTCTTCTCCCAACTTTTTTGGAATAGGTCGGTCCCAAGAAGTTATTTTTAAATGTATTGAAGATTTATCTAAAGGTATTGTGAAAGGATCAGACATTTATGTAATTGCTCCGGGCCTTAGGTCTATTATTAAAAGCTCTCTCGAAAAGTTAAATATTGATTATTTGGAAATCTATTCCTTGGATGAACCCTATTTTATCTTGTGTGCTGAGGGGTTGACAGAAGGTTTTATTGTTATATCCGGCACAGGTGCGGAAGCTTGTTATAAAAGTCCCAAAAGAAAAATAATTTTAGATGGTTTAGGTCCTGTTTTGGGTGATTACGGTAGCGGATACAGTATAGGTCTAAAGTCCATAAAGGCAGTTGCCAAAAGTGAGTGGTCAAAGGAGTGCGAAACTTCTATGTCCGAAAAAATAAATAATATTATACTTGGTAAGCCTACCAATAATCAAGGTTGGGATTTAATAAAATTTTTTACTCGTAACCCGGAGAGAAGTTATATAGCTAAGTTTGCCAAAATCACAGAACAAGAAGCCGAGAAAGGTGACAGAGTTGCACTTTGTATTTTAAGGGAAGAAGCAAAGGCACTGTCCGGCACATTGAAATATATATATACATATATTAACTCTCAAAACCCGGATTTGCCTGTTGTTTGTGGGGGAAGTATATTGACAAAATCCGATCTATACTTTTCTTTGTTTAAAGAAGAAGTGCAAAAAGCTCTTCCTTTATCTAATATTTATAAGAGTAAAATTCCTCCTTGTTATGGAGGCTGTGTCTATTTGGCAACCAACATACTTAATTTGAGTTATGAAGAATATCAAAAAACTCTTTATAACAACGCTTTGAAATATCATAAGTGATTAATAAAAATGAAAAATGCAAAATAAATAGGTGGTTTATGTCAACAATAATAAGTCTTGTTAATACACGAATAAAAGAACTGCAAAAACTAATAGTTAAAGATAAAATAGAGCTTGAGCCTTGGAAAACCCGTCACAGCTTCTATAAATCTTTCGGTGAATATGAATTTATAGATGATAACAGTGAAATTCTGGTCGGAGACATTTGGGCAAGAACAGGGCAAACCGCATTTATGGAAACTTCTTTTACTGTTCCTATGAATTGGAAAGATGAATATATAGGCTTTGAATTTATCACCGGGGGCGAAGGACTTTTAAATCTTAACGGAAAACCTTACGCCGGAGTGGATGACAATAGGGGATATATCAGAATTACCCAAAATGCCAAGGTTGGTGAAACCTTTGATTTTAACATAGAAATCAAAACCGGGAGAGCTTGGGAATATTTGCCAAACAGAGATAATCCCACAGAGCCCTTTATTTTACAAAAGTCTAATTTGATTATTATAGATAAATTTATTGAAAGTGTATACTATGACTTTTATATTCCCGCATCTTTTGCCGAGGCTTATAAGGATGAACTTTTAAAAAACAAGATTTTTCAAATTATATATGATGCCTTTAAACTATGTGATTTCACCGACAAAAAATCTCATAAATTCAGAGAAGGTTTGGCAGAGGCTGACGAATATTTGAAGAAAGAATTAAATAAAATAGATTGGCATAAACCCTTAGGTAAAAATTACTATTGCGGAAACTCTCACCTCGATCTTATTTTTCTATGGCCCTTTAAGGAAACGGAAAGAAAAGTCGGAAGGACATATAATACTCTCATAACTCTTATGGATGAATATCCTGAGTATATTTTTAATCTGTCCCAAGTTCCCGTATATAAATTACTCTCAAAACATTATCCCGATACATATAAACAAATACTAAGCTATATTAAGGAAGGCAGAATTGAGCCTATGGGCGGAACTTATGTCCAAAACGATACCAACCTTGTAAGCGGGGAATCTCTTGTTCGTCAATGTCTTTATGGAAAAAGATATATGAAAGAGGTTTTGGGCTGTGATGTTCGGGTAGGATATTTGCCCGATGTTTTCGGATATTCCTATGCTCTTCCTCAAATCTATAAAAAGTGTGGAATAGATTATTTTGTCACCACTAAACTATCTTGGCAAGATACAAACAAATTTCCCTATCAAGTCTTTTGGTGGGAAGGTATAGACGGAAGTAAGCTTTTTACCTATTTGCCTTGGACTTGTGTGGATTATCTTAAGGTGCCAAAAGACCATTACAAAGTTTTGGAACACTATGAAGATAAACTCAAATGCTCCGATTATTTGGCACTCATAGGTTGGGGAGACGGTGGGGGAGGTCCCACAAGAATGGATATGGAAGCTTTAAGAAGAATGAAATCTCTTCCCGGTGTGCCTGAAAGCAAGTTTAGTAAAGTAGAAGATTTTTTGGATCACGCAAAAGAAATAAGCCACAATCTCCCTACATATAATGATGAACTCTATTTTGAATATCACAGGGGGACATACACTTCTCAAGCAAGAAATAAGAAATTTAACAGAAAATCCGAACTGAAATTAAGAGATGCGGAAATACTTTGTGTTATAGCTTCTTTATATGGTTTTGCATATCCAAGGGAAGAGTTGAAAGAAGCATGGGAAAAAGTCTTGCTTAACCAATTTCATGATTGTATCCCCGGAACTTCCATTGCAGAGGTTTATAAAGATAGCAACGGAGATTATGAGAAAATATTTGAAATTACCGATTGTATTATATCAAAATCTCTTGAAACTCTTGCCTTAAAAGCTGATACTTCTCAGGAAGGTAAACCTATATATGTGTTTAATACATTGTCTCACCAAAGGAGTGATATTGCAGAGATAAAAGTAAAAGATGATAAAGATTTTGCGGTTTACAATTCAAAGGGGGAGGAAATACCTTCAAATCAATTTGACCATAAAATCATCTTTTATGCCGATTCAATTCCTTCCATGGGATACTCTGTATTTTATCTGAAAGAGGGTAAAAATCCTCTTCCTTCACCTTTTGATTTTAAAGACAATTCTGTTTCTACTCCTTTTTATGATGTTCGACTTAATGAGGACGGAACAATAGGACAAATTTATGATAAAAATAATGAAAGAAATGTTCTGCCTTCCAAAGCTCGTGCCAATGTGTTGCAGCTATTTGAGGACAAACCGACTGATTGGGATGCTTGGGAAATTGAACATGATTTTGAAAACAGAAAATGGGAATGGACAAAAACAGCAGGACCTACTCTTATTGAAACCGGTCCTGTCAGAATGGTTTTAAGAAGTGAATACAAAACCGAAAAATCCACCCTTTCTCAAGATATTATTTTTTATGCTCATAAACCTACAATAGACTTTAAAACAAGTGTGGATTGGGCAGAAGAACACACTTTATTTAAAGTTGCTTTCCCCGTAGATGTTAAATCAAAGGTGGCTACTTATGAAATAGCTTTCGGAAATATCAAGCGAAGCACCACAAACAATACTTCCAAAGAACAAGCTCAGTTTGAAGTTTCGGGACACAGATGGGCAGACCTGTCTGAACCTGATTATGGCGTTTCCATATTGAATGACTGTAAATACGGTTGGGATATAAAAGAAAATATTATGAGATTAACTCTTTTAAAATCTCCAAAATGGCCGGACGAAACTTGCGACAAGGGTTGTCATGAGTGGACCTATTCTCTTTTTCCACATAAAGATAATTCACTTACTCCAACCAACCGCCAAGCACATAATTTGAATACACCTTTGTATGCTGTAATGACGGATAATCACAAAGGATATAAGGAAACTGATTCCTTTGCCACAGTTTTAAAAGGAAATGTTATAATAGATTGTGTGAAACCTGCGGAAGATGATGATAAAATAATAATCAGATTTTATGAACCCTACGGAACAAGAGGGGTTGTAAAAGTTAAATTTATAAATGATATTATTTCCTGTGAAGAAACCAATCTTTTGGAAGAAAAAATAGATTCTGATTTTAAGGTTGTGGAAAATATATTAACTTTTTATGCTAAACCTTTTGAAATTAAAACATTTAAGTTGATTTTTTAAAAATTGAAATATAAACTTTTTTTTGGTATAATATAAATAGAAGACAAAAGTTTTCATTTAAAGGAGATATAAATGTCTAAAGTTTTTACAGTTATTGGTGGAGGGTCATTTGGTTTTACCACCACATTGGTTCGTGATCTGTTAACATTCCCGGCTTTCAGAGATGCGGAACTTCGATTAATGGATATTAATGAAAAGAGAATGGGATTTGTTGCCAAAAGGTTGCAACAGATTAAAGAAGCGGGTAATTATCCTTGCACTATTAAAACATTCTTAAACGACAGAAGAGCCGCTCTTGACGGAGCTGACGGTGTTGTTTGCACAATCTTGCAAGGTGGGCCGGAAATCTTTAGAACGGATATTGAAATTCCGTATAAATATGGTGTGGATATTAATATCGGGGATACAAGAGGACCAAGCGGTATTTTCAGAGCACTGCGAACTATTCCCATTATGCTTGATATTTGTAAAGATATAGAGGAAATTTGTCCTAAGGCTATATTCTTAAACTATACTAACCCTATGGCTATGCTTTGTAATGCTATGCAAAAGTCTTATCCAAATCTTTCAGTGACAGGTCTTTGTCACTCTGTTCAAGGAACTGCTCACATGTTGGCTGAATGGTTAGGTGTGGATATGAAGGATGTCACTTATCTCTGTGCCGGTGTTAACCACCAAGCCCATTACTTGAAATTTGAAGTTAAAGGTGAGGACGCTTATCCCTCTCTCCGAAAAGTTATTTCCGAAAATGAAGAAATTCTAAACAAAGAACAAGTTCGAAATGAAATGTTTCTTAAATTGGGTTATTATGTGACAGAGTCCTCCGGTCACAACTCAGAATATGTTGCTTGGTTTAGAAAGAGAAAAGACCTTATTGAAAAATACTGCACTACGGGAACAAACTGGAATCCCGGCGAGCATGCATATATTTTAAATGAATATCTCAAAAACTACCAAAATTTTGACAGTATTACAGAGGAAGAACTTAAAAAGGAAATAGATCTAAAACGTGGTCAAGAATATGCTACTCAGATTTTCAACGCTATATTTGGTGACAATACTCCTTTTAAGTTTAACGGTAATATTCCTAACAAGGGATTGATTGATAATCTTCCTTATGACTGTTGCGTGGAAGTTCCCGTATGGGCAAGCAAAGACGGTCTTGAAGGTATAAAGGTAGGTGCTTTGCCGGATCAATTAGCTCTGTTAAATAATATCACAGCTCGTTGTGAAGAATTGGCAGTCAAAGGTGCCCTTGAAGGTGATAAGACAAAAGTTTACCATGCTTGTCTCTTTGACCCTCTTACAAGTGCTGTTTTGTCAATGGATGAAATAAAGAATATGGTTGACGAAATGTTTGAAGCCAACAAGGATTATCTTGGTTATTTTAAAGATTAAAAAAAAGTAATCCAAATCACCTATATTGGTGGTTTGGATTTTTTTAATTTGAAATTTCCCTTAATATTTGATATAATAATTAATAGAACATTCAAGTATTAACAGGTGATAAAATGGATAAATTAGAAAACACTTTACGATTGCTTAAGCATGATAATCCTGAAAGAATAGGAAGTTATGAACATTTTTGGGGAGAGACTGTGCCGGAGTGGACAAAACAAGGTTATCCTTTAAATGATGATGGAACTCCAAAGAGTATTTATGAAGTTTTTGATTATGATTTAATGCCATGTGGAAATTGGATTCATGGTTATCCGAAATTGACAGATGAAAGAATTGAAGAGACTGATGAATGGTTTATAGTTAAAAACGGTGCCGGAGCAACCATGAGGTTCATGAAAAATGCTTCTTCTACTCCCGAACATTTAGGTTTTGATATAGATTGCGAAGAAAAATGGCTGGAGTATAAACCTTATTATTTAGGTTTTAATGAAGGCAGAATAAATAAAGAAAGTATATTAAGAGATTATGAGAATTGTAAAAAATTAGGATCTGTAAGTATTCTTGAGAATGTATCTGTTTTTGAAACGCTCAGAAGTCATATAGGTGATGTTAATATGTGTATCAATCTTATTGAAGACCCTGAGTGGGTTGAAGATTTGTGTGATACATATACAAATATGCTTATAACTCATTATGATTATGTTTTTAAGAATATATTAAAGCCTGACGCTATGTGGATATATGAAGATATGGGTTATAATAAGGGTTTGCTATGTTCACCCCGAACCATGAGAGCAAGTATTTATCCATATCATAAAAAATTGTTGGACTATTTTAAATCACAAGGTCTTATGACTTTTATTCATTCTTGCGGAAATATAACAGAAGCCATTCCTGATATTATAGACAGTGGTTTTGTTTGTCTTAATCCTATGGAAGTAAAAGCCGGTTGTAATCTTTTGGATTTTGTTAAAAAATATGGAGATAAACTGGCTTTTTGCGGCGGAATGGACGTTAGAATAATGGAAACCAATGATAAGGATTTAATCAGAAAAGAGATGGAAAAACTATTTGGAGAGATGAAGAGATTAGGGGCAATGTGGTTCTTTGCAACGGATCACTCTGTATCCCCGAGAGTTAATTACGATACATACAGATATATATTAGATAACTATTACGAATTAAGGAATTATTAATTTTATTTTTATAAATTAAAAATCCCTAAATTTTCTCTAATTTTTTTCTTAACGCAATTTTTATTTTCGTATCTCCTTGACATTCCTTCGTCTTTGAACAAAATCCTTTTGGCTACGCCTTATGCTTTTGCTCAAATACTCACTCATTACAGTCGATGACTTCAATATAAAATTGCTTGTAAAAAATTGATAAAATTTGTTCTTTTCGATTTATAAAATGTGGTTCTTTGCAACGGATCACTCTGTATCCCCGAGAGTTAATTACGATACATACAGATATATATTAGATAACTATTACGAATTAAGGAATTATTAAAAAGGAATATAAAAGTGCAATTAGAAAAAGTCTTTGGAAGTAATTTTAATACAAAGGAAGCTTTAAAAAAGATAAAAGAATACGGCTTTACATCAACAGAAGCCTATGTCTTTTGGAATAGAATAGAACCGGAAAAAGGTAAATTTGATTTCTCTTATTATGATGAGGAAGTTAAGAGAGTTAAAGATGCGGGTCTTAAATGGCTTCCCTTTGTTTTGGTAGGTCCTAATTATGCAGCTCCACAGTGGAGATTAAAGGAAGAGACCTTTGTGCCTCTTGTTTGCCTTGAACACAACAAAGAGTGTCCTATTGAATCTATATGGAATTTAAACCTTAGAGAGCATATAACAAGGGTTTTAGAGGCAATATGTGATCACTATGGACCTTGGGATGTTATTGAGGCTGTTATGCCGGGTATTAGCGGAGATTATGGAGAAGCTATATTCCCGGTCCACGGAAACTGGCCCGGTGTTTATCATGGTCACTCAGGATATTGGGCAGGGGATCCTCTTGCTATGGCATCTTTTCAAGTATATTTAAAAGAAAAATATAAGACTATAGATGCTTTAAATAAGGCTCACAGAGAAAGTTATGATACTTGGGACGAGGTTCGTCCAAAACTCGCACATAAATGCAACAGAAGTGCGTTTTTAGATATGGTTTTGTGGTATAAGCAGTCTATGACTGATTATGCTGATTTTTGGATGGGTGAATGCAGAAGAATATTCGGAGCTGATATGTCTTTATATCTTTGCACCGGTGGTTGTGAACAACCTTATCATGGCTCCGACTTTGCCGCTCAAGCTCGTGTATGTGCCAAACATGGTGCCGGTTTAAGATTAACCAATGAAGTAAATAAGTTTTATGAAAACTTTGCTTGGACAGTTCATCCTTGGAGTGCTTGTAATTATTATGGAGCTTATTATGGTTTAGAGCCGGTAGGTCTCATTACCCCAAGAGGCTATAGAGAAAGATTGTTCGGAACTATGGCTTACGGAAATAACGAATTTCACACTTACGGTATTTTTGATGTAGAAACTCTTGATATGAAATATGAGGATAAAGATTGGGAGTTTTTCATAAAAAACTATTCAAATGTTGTTCTTAAAGCGAATGAGATAAATTTGAACAAAGATATGAAAACTATAGGTATTTTTTATCCTATGGATAGGAGTATTTTTGACGGAGAAGTGCCTAAAAGTATTTTGTTTGTTATTAAAATGCTAAGGCATAATTTCCCTGTATCTGTTATTTGCGAGACAATGATTCTTGACGGAGCTTTAGATAAACTTGATACTCTTTACATTATGGATGCAGAGTTTACAAGGAAAGAGGTTATCGAAAAGATTGTTGATTGGGCTAAAACCAAAGGTAAACAGATATTTGCCAACGGTCTTTTGAAAGATATAGAACTTGAGGAAGTTCCGGAGTTTAATGAACTTTTTGGTATTAATAAAGACACGGAAGAATGTCGCGGACACGTGGATACTTTTATTATTCCCAATAAAGATTTTGAAAATCTCTCAAAGAAAGATCATTTGTATTGTGAAAAATCATTTATGAATTTAGACAAAGGAGCTGTTCCGCTATCAGCTTCAAGGGAAGATAAAGCTTTAGTAGAAATATTTAAAAAACCAATCGGAACAGTTTATCCGATGTTTTATAAAGATACTCCTAACAGTAATGGTTTTTGTAGATGTATTATGTATACAGGGGTTTGCGATCTTGTGCATGATCCTGAAGAGTTGTGGACTTCAAACGGTTGCTTTGAAGCCTTGTTAAAGGATGTTGCCCAAAGGTCAAAAGTTAAATACTTTGACCTGAAAGAAGGTGAAGTTGCCCGAGCTATGCTCTTTGGTAAGGAATTAGTCCTAACAGAAACAGAACTAAAATTAGAATAATTTGCGATTTTTTAATTTGGATTAGTATTAAATGAAATTAACACCAATAATAAGATATTACAAAAAAAATACAACCGTTAAAATCAAGGATATAAGTGCTCTTGATGACATAAAATGGAAAACAGATCTCTCTTCTGATAATAATGATTATACATTTTCTTTTGTTCCTAAGCAAGACATAAAAGAAGATGGAAGTGTGGGGATTAAGATAGATTTTGAAGCCTGGTCTGTGGATAATTATGTATTAATGCCGGCTGCTGTATATAATGGCAATAGGTTTAAGACTTTTAAGATGGATTATCCGCCTTTAATTATGGTTAAGGAAGCCTATGATGTCAATATGCCTCCTCATCAAAATGATGTTCCAAGATTAAATATAGACCCGGGAAACAGTAAAATTCAACTCTTAGCGGGAGATATGTCCACGCCTTGTATCGCCATTTTCTTTAAAGACAAAAAGGAAAGTTTATTTGTTTTCGGACCGGAGCAAGTTTCCGGTTTTGAGTGTGGATATGAAATAGAAGAATCTCAAGACAGAAAAAGTGCTTTCTTAACAGTTATGGCTCCCGGTGTTCGTTCCGGTCTTAAATATTGGGGTATGAAAATGGAAACAGAGAGTAAGGATAGGGGAAGAACCTTTACTTTAGGGGAAACCATATCCTTGCCTTTGGGGATTTATATAGATAAATGTGAAAATATTGAAGATTTTATGCCCTTTTTGTTCAGCACAGAGAGGTATATCATAAAGGGGAAATTATAAACGACCTGCCATTATCTAAATCTTTTGAGCTTATTGAAGAAAAATATAACGAGTATAATTGGTTTCAAAGTGAAAAAGATGAAAAGTTAGCATTTTATAGAGTTGGTATAGGTGAAGGTGTTAACAATTTCTGGCAAACCGGTTGGATTGGGGGAGGAATGATAACAGAAGCCTTCCTCATAGACGGGAATGCTTTATCAAAAGAAAGATCTGCAAAGAATCTTAAATTTATGTTAACCGAAAATCAAGTTGCATCCGGCTTTTTATACGGTTGTCATGATGGAGTTAAAGGTTATTCAGATGGCTTTGATGAGTCCCGTGATAATAATATGATATTAATCAGGAAAAATGCCGACGCTCTTTATTTTATAATGAAAGAGCTACCTATATTGGAGAGTTTAGGATTTAAGGTAGATTATAAAGAAAATGTTAAGGCTTTGGCTGATGCTTTTGTCAGATTGTGGGAAAGATATGGTCAATTTGGGCAATTTATAGATTTATATACAGGTGATATACTTGTAGGTAATTCTCTGTCTTCTTCTACTGCCATTGGTGGCCTTGCTTTGGCTTGTGAATTTTTTGGAATAGAAAAATATGGCCAAGTTGCCAAAGAATCTTGTGATTATTATTATGAAAATTATACAAAGAAAGGCATTACAAACGGTGGTCCCGGAGAGATATTTGCGGCTTGTGACAGTGAGTCCGCTTCCGGTATATTGGATTCTTTCATAACTATGTATAATGTATTTAAAGATGAAAAGTATCTCTCTTATGCTAAAAGTGCCGCAAATCAAGTGTTATCTTGGGTTATGAATTATGATTTTATATTTCCGAAAGATAGTTTGTTTGGAAAGTGGAATATAAAGACTTGCGGATCAGTCTTTGCCAATGTTCAAAATAAACATTCTGCTCCCGGTTACTGCACTCTCTCAGGGGACAGCCTTTTTGAACTTTACAGATTAACCGGTAATGATATATATCTTAAATCTTTAAGATACACAGCCCATAATATAACCTCTTATCTTATTACCGAAGATAAAAAAAAGATAACGCCTGAAATAAAAGATCATATTACAAATACCATGAATGAGCGTGTGGAAACCAGCGATTGGTTGGAGCCGGTTGGTGAAATATTTAAAGGGTCCTGTTGGTGTGAAGCAAGTGATGCCTTGACATATAGTGAAGTTCCCGGATTGTATATAGATAAAGATAAGGATATAGTTTTCCCTATTGACCATATAGAAATTGCAGATGTAGACAAAGACAGTTGGCAAATAAAGGTAAAAAATCCTACAAAATATGATATGAAATTGAAGGTATTTATAGAAAACGGAAATCCCCGCATAAATTATACAAGAGATTTCAAAATAATAAATATGAACAAAGGTGAAACTGTAAATATTACTGTATAGAACAGACAAAGATTAGGGTTGACCATCTCCTCTTACTACGTGAGGGGATGACAATTAGGATTCTTCCCGGGGGGTAAAATGGGGATAAAAATAATAAAGCAAGGTATAAGCTCTGTAGAAGCTGATGCTATTGTAAATCCCGCAAACGAAGCTTTACAAGAAGGCGGTGGTGTTTGTGGTATTCTTTTTAGAGAATGCGGTCACAGAAGAGAATTACAAGAAGAGTGTAACAAATACGGCAGATGTGAAACCGGCAGTGCTGTCTTAACAAAAGCTTATGATTTAAAGGCTAAATATATAATTCATGCCGTGGGTCCTATTTGGCGAGGAGGTAATAACAACGAAGCGGAACTTTTATATAATGCATATAAGTCAAGTCTAAACCTTGTAAAAGAATATGGTTTAAAGTCTGTAGTGTTTCCTCTGATTTCCGCCGGCATATTCGGTTATCCGGTAGAGGAGGCTTGGACTGTAGCCCTCACCGCTTGTAATGATTTTTCAAAAGAATATGATATAGAAATTATATTTGCGGTAATTGATGAAAAAATATATAATGTTGGTCAAAGTTTATTATAATGAATAATGCAAAATTTATTTAAATCACAAATTACAAAAATGTCGAACTGCGTTCGATAAAGGTTAGCGGGTGTTTTAAATTACAGGCGAGCCATGGTTAACATTCTGTCCCCCTAATCGCAAGATTGGGGGGTGGCAGTTGCGAAAGCAACTGACGGGGGGATGGAAATCTAAATTTTAAGGCCGGCTATGGTAAAATTGGTTTTAAACTAAAGTTTGTAGACGCCCCTATGAAGTTTAGACGCCGGTTTGCCCCCTATTTTCTCGCAGAAAATGGGGGTGTCGCCTCAGAAGAGGTTGAATTGCGGCAATCTCGGGGTCCCCAAAAAGTTGAGCGAATAGCGAAAACTTTTAGGGGTGAGAAATAAGCATAGCTTTTTTGTAAAAACGACAACTGCTTGCCCAAATCCCAAAAAGTCTTAACGACTTTTCGGGAACCCTTGGGTCGTTTTTAGCAAAAGCCGGAAAATCTATGATTAAAATCTTTATCATTAAAGATTTTTGACTAGACCGGGGGGCCTGCAGCCTAAATCTTGTAGAGTTTCTAAAAATGTATCACCCCCCCCTAAATCCCCTCTAACGCAGTAGGGGGGACTAAATGTTAATAATAGCATCCGTTAAACTCTCGAACCTGCCAACCTAAGGTGACCCTAAGCACCACTTTTTTGATTTTATATTTTTGATTTTTGATTATAAAAAAAAAGCCTCGTAAAGAGGCTTTTATTTTTATAATTTTTATTGTGCGTCGGGATACCACCAACTTGAGTTTTCACTGCCACCCCATATTCCGTCAGACATAGGACCGGAGTGATCTTTTACATATTTTGAGTGTCCGTCGGCAAATGTAAAGTTCATACCTCCAAGGTGTCTGCAATATGTGTGACTGTCTCCACAAGTTGAAGAAACACAAGCTGATGTGTAACAGAAGTATGGACCACCAACATTGGCAGCTTTATCACCCTTTAAAACAGCAGTATCGGAACAGAATACTAATTCTGAGGGGTTCTTAATAGTAGCCATAGCTCATGCGCCGTTAGTTGCAGGGTCATTACCACCACCAAGCCATTTGTTGTATCCGTATCCCATTTGGTTCTTAAAACTTGGACATTCATACATTTTTATGTTTTTAACATAGGGCCAAATTTCGTCAGCCCAAGTGGTATATCCCCAACCTTGATGACTGGCAACAACAACTTCTGTCACAAAACCTGTTCCGTCACTGAGGTATGCATAATATGCACCGGGTCCTTCAGTAATAGGTGTTGGCTTTAACCATCCCCAAGAAAGAGGGTATGTTTCGTCATAGTCGTCTAAGTATAAGATTAGGGCTGTTCCTAATTGCTTACAATTAGACAGACAACTGGCTTGTCGGGCTTTTTCTCTTGCTTGAGCAAAAACGGGGAATAGAATTGCAGCAAGAATGGCTATTATTGCTATAACAACCAACAATTCTATTAATGTGAAACCTTTTAATTTGATTTTCATAATAGAAAATCCTCCTTAGTTAAATAGATGAGTAAATATTTTTCTTATTTATGCAAAATTTTACACAAAATGATAAAAAATTTTACTCCCACTTATATTATACCACATTTAAATAAGTTTTGTCAAGGGGTAAAAGGTGTTTTTTAGAAAAAAAGTGAATTTTTTTAAAATTTAATCCCAAATGCCTCGAAAATCTCCAATTTTTTATAACGAAAATGCCTTCGCTCCCTAACGACGGACATTTTAGTAGACGCATAATTGCCTAAGCTCCCAATTTCTTTATAATTCTCACCCCTAAAAGTTTCATAAATAGGGCTTTTTGGGGACCCCGAGATATAATTGTGACTTTAATAAATTAAAGCCCCAATTCTTTTGAAATTGGGGCTTATCCACCGGCAATATTCCATATTGCCTATTATTTGCTTAACAAAAATGTCCTGTTATGGTCCCTCGTCCTTTTCTATAAAAAATTGATCTTTTCGGTCATTTGGGCTTTACCCACCGTATCCCTAATAACAAGTTCCGGTTCGATGGTTATTTGTATATGTTCTCTTGTATTATCATTTATTCTTTTTGATAACAAATGGATTGCGTGCTTACCCATTAATGACAAATGGGAGTTTACAGAGGTTATTCTCGGAGTTGGCATGGATATAATATCCAGGTCATCAAAACCTGTTATGCTTAAGTCTTGTGGAATGCGGACATTATATTTCTTTGCCAACTGACATAAAACATAAGCAAAAGTATCGTTTGTGCAGATTATGGCTGTAGGTTTATCTTTATCTTTAAGATATTTTTGAAATTCCACATCCATACGGTCTAATATGCTAACACTTGTCTTTTCCGAATAATCACAATATATTTTTTTATAAGAAATATTATAATAATCCAAACAAGTATAATATGAATATAATCTGTTTTGATCGTGAATGTATTTATAACTGGGTTTCCATAGAGCGATTTTTTCATGTCCCAAACTTATGAGATAATCAAAAACTTTTTTGATTCCCGCAAAGTTGCTTGAAGCAACAGTATCGATAAAAGGGGTAAAACCTTCATAATGGTTAATTAAAACTGTTGGTAATAAATTATTAAATTTTTGGATATCATTAAATTCTCCGTTAACGGAAACTACCAATCCGGAAAGATTACCTGTATTTATAAAATTATCAATTTCTTTCCATATATTTGGAGTTTTATCAAAGTTTTTAACCAAAAGGTTTCCGTTAAGTTCATTGACGGGTTTTTCCAAACCAAAAGTTAATCTGCCATAAAAGCTTGAAGTGTTATAACCGAGATTATATTCTATGGGGTTTGTGGTTTCGTTTAATAATCCTATTAGAGCAAATCCTATATTTCCTATATTGCCGTTAAGAGGGTTTTGGAGATACCCTCCTTCTTTGGCAAGCCTGATAATTTCTTTATGAATATCATTGGTTATGGGAGTTTTTTGGTTCATTACCCTTGAAACAGTGGCAACAGAAATATTAAGTTTTTTTGCTATTTCCGATAAGGTTATTTTATTCATAAATTACACCTTGTAAAATTTTACACTCATATATATTATAACAATTTATACCAATAAATGTCAAGCCTAAATGTTTCTAAACTTATATAATTTGACTAAAATTTTAATTTTTGATATAATATTATTGTATGTAATATTATGAAAAAGTGATGTAAAATTTTACATAGCAAGAGGCGGTGTATGAAAATATTATTAATTTTAACCCTAATCATGTTATCAAGTATTTTGTTTTCTAATACCTTAACTTTAGTATCTGATAACACTATAGATTTTCCCGGTGGCAGCAAAGTTTTTTCCCCTAATACATCTTTTATCAAAACCGGAGCTGAGGTTATACTTGTTGATGCTGACGATGAAACCACAAGCACTTTCAATAACAGTATTACATCTGAAAGTAAAGGTGTATCAAACGGGAAATGTGCTTGGACCGATGGTTCTTTTTTGGCAGGTTTCGGAATAGAAGGTAATATACAGGATCAAACTTGGTCTAAATGGGGAGGAGGAAAAGCCACAACTGTTATTTTTGACCTTAAAAAAGAATACCCTATAGCCCAAATTGATGTATATTCACTCTGTTCCGCATCTTTATATACAGAAAAGGTTGAAGTAGAATTATCTTCTGATGGTGAAAAGTATTATCCAAGAGGAACCACTCCCAATGTGGAAGAGAGAGGAGAGAAGGTTCGTTTAGGTAAAATATCTTCCATAATTATGCCACCTATAAATGCTCGTTTTGTAAAATTAATAATACATCCAACTCAAATGTGGCAACAGCAAATAGGGGAGATTGCTATATGGGCTGATCTTGACACCAAAAATACAGGTAATCTAAAAATAGAACCTGTGATCTTTAAGGCTCGTCCTATGGGCTTTGGTGCCATATATTTTGATATAAATGATTTTAAGGCTCTCAATATGCCTGTTAAAAATTACACAGTTTATTATAGTGAAAAGGAATTTACAGATCTCTCACAGGCAACTAAATTTAACACTTTTGACCCTAATGTTAAGGGATTATATCTCTATCCTTTGACCCCCGGGAAAACCTACTTCGTCTCCGTCACTGCTACTTACGAAACCGGAGAGAATAGGGAAATAAATGTTCAAAAAATAACTGTTCCCAAAAACTATGAAGCTAAGACTTTCAATGATATGTTGGCAATAAACCATTATCCCGGTGGAGGCGGTGCTCATTTTAATAGGGAATTTGAAGGAGCATGGGATATAGTCTCTATGGAACTTTTATCAGAATTGCCTGTAAAAGAGCATAGATGGTGGTATGCTAATGAAGAGTGGATAAAGAGATTTTATGAGAGGGGAATATCTCTGTTTAAGGAATCGGGATATTCAGAAGATAAATCCTATTATGACCATAAAAAATATGGTATCTATTCAATATGTCATGGAAATGAGCCTGAGTATAGTAAAAAGCCCATAGATGATTTTAATGATTTAAAGAATATGTATAATATGGTAAAGTTCACAGATCCAAACTTTATTGTTTGTGCGCCTGTTGCGGGAACGGAAGGTTCTTCTCTTGAGTGGGTAGATGAGTGGTATTCTTACGGAGCAAAGGATTACTTTGATTGTTATGATGTTCACCCTTATACAAAAATTGGGGGACACGAAAATCTTGAAGGTTGCCCTGCCGGTTCACCGGAACAACTACTTTTAGATATACCAAAACTAAGAGATATAATGAAGAAATATGGGGATGAAAATAAGCCTATAATAGCTTCAGAATGGGGTTACTCCACAATAGGTTATAATAATGTCAGCGGAAACTTAAATCCACAAATGCAAGCTGAATATTTAACAAGAGGTTTAGTGCTTCACAATGTTTTGGGGCTTGCAAGGGTTTATATCTATGCTTTCTTTGATGAAGGACAAGATCCATATAATACAGAACATCACTTTGGTATAGTTGATTATATGGGGCAGAAAAAACCTGCTTTTTACGCCATAAAGAATCTTTGTGCCAATATTGGAGATATGTCATATAAACAAGAAGTAAAGGGGGCCAAAAGTCCTGTTTTTGGTTATACTTTTGCCAAGGAAAATGAAACAGCCTCAGTTGTTTGGAATGCTCAAAAGCCACAGAAAGCAACTTTTAAAACAAATTGTGATACCGTCACTATTATTGATATGTTAGGTGACATATCTAAAACCATAAAAGTTATAGATGGCAAGTTTACTTCCGAAATCTCCCCTTCATTAATCATAATTAAGCATTCGGAGCCTATAGAAATTGTAGGGCTTGCAGATATGCCTATCATTGATGATACTATTCAAGTTTCATTAGAGAAGGATACTCTTTACACAAAAGAGAATGATAAAATATCTCTAAAAGTTAACATTGAAAACAGGTACAACGAGACTGTAAAGGGTAATATCACTCTTCTTGATAATAGTATAAACATAGCACAGAAGATTTGGAATTTAGACAAAGGGAAAAAGAGTGATATAATTTTAGATTGGGTTAATAACAATAAAGATTGTGACTTAAAAAAACTAACTCTTAAAATCACTTATGAAGCAAAGGATCAAACAAGTGATATTTTGAACTATTTATGGGTAAGAAATGTATCTTCTTCTACTGACTTATATTCCAAAGATTTTGAGGGATATTCAATCATAGGTAATGATAAGATTGAAATGCTCATTTCCTATGAATTTGGTGGACGATTATGTGATTTAATAGATAAAGAGTCTCTCACTAATCAAGTTAGAATGGATTATAATGAGCTTAAAAGGTTAGATCAGCTTTTTTGGAATTATACAATATGGGATGAAATTAATTGTTATGATAATGAATGGAAAAGTTATTTTAAAAATACTCCTCTTAATAAAGATATAGTTATTGATAATGATGTTTTAAAATTAAATCTAAAAACAAGCAACAATGTTTTGGATTATGAAAAAAACTATATTTTATTAAAAGGGGAAAGGGGCTTTGAAAATGAATTTGTCTTTAAAAATATGACAAATAATGATATTAAAATCAAATACAGCTCTCATCCTGAGTGGACAATTGGGGGAAGTGCCGAAAGCGGAGCAGATGTAATGATATTTAGCACAGAAGAGGGAGAGACGACACTGCCTATAAAATTAGCTCAAGGTGAGATTAACCATAAACCTATTAATATGCCCTATGTTTTAATAAAAGATACTAAAAATAACATAACTTTAAAACAAGACTTTTCTTTAGATTTTATAAATGATATTGCTATATGGTTTGGAGAAAGTTTTTATAACACAGGATTTGTGGGTAAAGAGATAAACCTAAAACCCTCCGAAATCTATAAGGGAAGTATTAGGTTTGAGATAATATAACAAAGTTAAAATCTTCACCCTCTTTCTCATCCCAAAAAGTGTCGTAAACTCCACTTTTCGGGAACCCTGAGAATTGAACTGAATTTGCAACCGCAAATTCCTTTCAAGGAGGGGGGACCGCAAGGCGTTAGCCATTGTGGTGGGTGGTCAGGAGTAAAATTTGCAAAACTGCAAATTTTACGATAGAAGCCTAATAATTTAAACCAACAACAAAGTTGATAGACGCAGGAGGGTGACATCTCCCCTTTTGCATTCCCTCGCTTTGCGAGATAAAGGGGACCATTGAAAATCTCTACGCTCCTTAACTTACGATTTTTTTGTAGACGCATAAAATTCTAAGCCCAAATCCCAAAAAGTTTCACAAGCTCAACTTTTCGGGAACCCTTGGGCAGCTCCCATTTTCTTTATAAATCTCACCCATAAAAGTTTCATAAATAGAGCTTTTTGGGGACCCCGAGATATAATTGAGACTTTTTTTATAAAAAAAGCCCCATTTCTTTTGAAAATGGGGCTTATAAACGGCTGACGCCTTTTTATTTGCTTAACAAAAAAATCTTGTTTTAGTCGCTTGATTTTTTCTATAAAAAATTGATATTTTCGGTCCTTTGGTATTTTTATACTCGCTTTTATTTTTATGTCTTGAGTATAAAAATCCCAAATCCCTTCGGGATTTATTTTTTTTCTTGAGTATAAAAATCCCAAATCTCACGAAAATCTCTAATTTTTTATAACGAAAATCTCTTCGCTCCTAAACTGCGATTTTTTTGTAGACGCATAAAATTCTTAGCTCCCATTTTCTTTATAAATGTGACTTTTTTATAAAAAAAAGCCCCATTTCTTTTGAAAATGGGGCTTATAAACGGCTGACGCCTTTTTATTTGCTTAACAAAAAAATCTTGTTTTAGTCGCTTGATTTTTTCTATAAAAAATTGATATTTTCGGTCCTTTGG
>JAFSVJ010000082.1 GCA_017445025.1 Abditibacteriota bacterium
AAAAACGACAACTGCTTGTCGTTTTTAGCAAGAGCCGGAAAATCTATGATTTTTCGGTGCCCGACGGCAAAAATCTTTATCACTAAAGATTTTTGACTAGACCCTTGGAATTGAGCAAATACGAAATTTAAATTTAGATAAGCCTATTACATAACATCTTTTTTGGTGGTGTATTTTATGAACATTCTCAAGGGTTCCCGAAAAGTTGAGTTTACGAAACTTTTTGGGAGTGAGATTCGAAGACAGAGAATAAAATATACTACCAAAAAAGGTGTTTATAAATAAGTCTCAAGATTTTGGATTTGCTCAAAAAGAAACATAGGAAAAAAGGGAGTTATAGGGAGATTTTTTTGCCACCCGAGGGGGGCAACGATGAAAAACAAAATGTTTTTCATCGTGGGGGGCTACAATATATTTTCACTCCCTTAAAACTTGAAAAATACAGTTAATTGTGGTAAACTATATATGTAATTAAAAAGAAAAATGGAGATTTCTATGACGGAACTAACCAAATCCACGGAAGATTACCTTGAAGCAATTTATAATTTATTAAATCAAAAAAAGGTTTCCAATGTAAAAGCCATTGCCAAATATCTAAATGTTTCCTTGCCTGCCGTGTCTATGGCTTTAAAACATTTGCAAGATAAGGATTTGGTTGTATACAAGGCCTATGCTCCTGTAAAATTGACAAAAAAAGGCATGGATATTGCCAAAAAAATCACTGAGCGACATATTATTATAAGAACTTTTTTAATACAAATTTTAAAACTCAACGAATTTGATGCAGACGAAGAAGCCTGTGCCATTGAACATGCCATGAGTCCGGAAACAATTAAAAAACTTTCCATTCTTATGGATCAGATCAGAAAAGATTCCCACTTCCAAGGTCTATTTGTAAACGAAGGTGAGGCCCATCTCTGCGACCAAAAACCCGGCACAAAAGTAAAGGTTATAAAAATTCTCGGAGAACCTGAAATAAAGCGAAGAATTACTGAAATGGGCTTAACCCAAGGCACAGAAATAGAAGTTTTGCGAAAAGCTCCCTTAGGGGACCCCATTGAAATCAAAGCAAGAGGCTTTCTTCTCTCATTAAGACACAACGAAGCTCATAATATTATAGTTGAATTATAAGGAATGTATATTATGAAAGAGATAACACTTGCTTTTGCGGGACAGCCCAACTGCGGAAAGACCACCATTTTCAACGAAGTCACAGGGTCACGTCAGCATGTGGGCAACTGGCCCGGAGTCACAGTTGAATACAAAGAAGGGTCTGTCACCAAAGGGGATATTACCTATAAAATAATAGACCTGCCGGGGCTCTATTCTCTTTCTGCCTACTCCTATGAAGAGATTGTCTCTCGAGACTTTCTCATTAAAGAAAAAGTTGACATAATTGTTAATATTGTAGACAGTTCCATTTTAGAGCGAAGTCTGTTTTTTACCACACAGCTAATGGAAATAGGTCTTCCCATGATGATTGTATTCAACATGGAGGATGTTCTCAAAGAAAAGAATATTGAAGTAGATTTTGAAGCCATATCCAAGGCTCTCAACGTTCCCTACATTACAACTCAAGGTTCAAAAACCAAATCCTTCGACAAATTCTTCGACATAGTCAACGAAATTTACGACCACAAAGAGTTTTTTATTCCTCGTTCCATATCCTACTCCAATGAATTGGAAACCGAAATTAAAGACACTCTTAATATCATAAAAGTAAAGAATCCTTTTTATTTTTACAAAAACCAAGACGAACACGACCCCAAGCACCTTCTCGAACACCACGAACACGATATTCCCACAGAGCCTTTTATTATCAACAAAGCTTACAACCCTATAAGACTTCGTTGGTATGTGGTGCGAGCCTTTGAGGGGGACAGTGACGCCATAGAGGTTTTACAAAAATCCATAACTTTTCCCCAAAACATTGCCACCCTTACGGAAATAAAACGAGGCCACATGGCAGAGGTTTACGGATTAAGCCTCTCAGATGTTTTTGTGGACGACAGATACGGATATGTGGGAGGTATCACAGGAGAGTTTATCAATTATTCCAAAGCCGGCAGCAAAAAAGACAAAACAGAAAAAATAGATAATATCCTTCTTAACAAATGGCTGGGGCTTCCCCTCTTTGCTGTCATTATGTTTATAACATTTTCTGTTGCTTTTACATTAGGTGACTATGTTGCAGGATTTTTAGAAGAATGGATAGGCATTTTTGGCAATATATTGAAGACCCAAATAGAAAACCCAATGCTACGAGATTTTGTCTGTGATGGAATTATAAGCGGAGTAGGATCGGTTTTGGTATTTATTCCAACCATTGCCTTTATGTTTATGATGATCTCTATCTTAGAAGACTCGGGGTATATGTCCAGAGCAGCTTTTTTGGCAGACAAAGCTATGCACTCTATGGGGCTCCACGGAAAAAGTTTTGTGTCTATGCTTTTGGGCTTCGGATGTAACGTGCCTGCCATAATGGCCGCAAGAACTTTGGACTCTCGAGCGGACAAAATCGTCACCATTATGCTAAACCCCTTAA
This sequence comes from Abditibacteriota bacterium, assembly GCA_017445025.1. GTDB lineage: Bacteria > Armatimonadota > UBA5829 > UBA5829 > UBA5829 > RGIG7931. The sequence continues at coordinate 2,546 of JAFSVJ010000082.1, forward strand.
TGTCCTGTTCCGCAAGGCTTCCCATTTATGTTTTCTTTACATCCATTTTCTTCGATGTGCAATACAGAGCCATGGTTATTATTTCCATATACTTGGCGGGAATAATACTGGCAATAATCGTAGGAAAAATATTAAGAAGCAAACTATTTGACACAAAGGAAAGCCCCTTTGTTATGGAACTACCCTCATACAGAATGCCTACTTTTAAAGGAACTTTTATACACTCTTGGGAAAGAACAAAAGAATTCCTTATTCGTGCGGGAACCATTATAACCCTGGTATGTATTATAATTTGGGCAATTACAGTATTCCCCAGCCAAGAAAATTCCATAGCTGTTATCCTAGGAAAATTCATAGAACCCATAATGAAACCTATTGGTCTCGACTGGATGGCAGCTGTTGCATGTTTATTTGGAGTAGGTGCAAAAGAAGTAGTGGTTTCAGCCATCAATATACTGGCATCTTCCGGAGGAGGAGATGTGGCAAGTGTTATGCGAGAGGCATACACCCCTCTGCAATCCTATGTATTTATGCTATTCTGTTTGATCTATTGTCCCTGTGCCGCCACAATCATTTCCATGAAAAAAGAAATCGGAGAGTTAAAATATTTCTTAATCGGAGTATTATATCCCATAGTCTTAGCTTGGGTTATATGTTTTGTCGTATATCAAATAGGAAGACTGTTTTAAAAATCAATAATCAATAATCAAAAATCAAAATCGTGGTGCGAAGCACCACCTTAAAATCAATAATCAAAAATAGAAAATCAAAATCGTGGTGCGAAGCACCACTAAGGTTAGCGGGCTCTAAAATTTAAAGTGGGCTATGGTTGATTGACCTGACCCTCCTTAAACTCAAATTTGCATACTTGCAAATTTGATTTTTGATTTTTGATTATCTATTTTGTTCTCAAGGGAGTTTATATGTTTGATGTAATAGTTGCCGGAGGAGGTCTGGCAGGGGTTAGTGCCGCTGTGGCCGCCGCCAGAGAAGGTGCCTCGGTTTGTCTTATAGAAAAGAACCCATATCTCGGGGGGCTTGCCACGGGAGGCCTTATAAATCCCTTTATGACTCACAAAACATTAGACGGAAAGACCAAATTGGTAGGAGGAATTTTTGACGAGATAAAGGAGAGGCTTGCGGAGTATGACGGAATTATGACCAACTGCTTTGACAGCGAAGCCATGAAGAGGGTCCTTTACGATATGGTAAGAGAAGAAAATATTGACCTTTTTCTTGAAAGGGAAATTTTAAAGGTGGGATATGAAATACCTCTTCATTCTTCCTCAAAAACTTTTGTCATTGAAACCACGGGAGGCTCCTTTGAAGGGGACTATGTTATAGATGCCACGGGAGAGGGCTTTGTGGCATACAGCTACGGTTGTGAATATGAAGGTGGAGACAAGGGAAATACTCAAGCTGTCACTCTTATGTTTACCATGGAAGATGTGGACTGTGAAAAAGCTATTAAGTATTGTATAGATCACCCTGAAGATTTTCTTTTTCCAAAATACAGCAAATTTGCTCAACCGAAAACCATTATGAAACAGGCTTGGAGCTTGGCAGGATTTTATTCTGTGATTGAAGCCCACAGAGATGAGGCTAAGTGGCCCGGAGACTTGCTCTTCTTTATATCATTACCAAAAGAAGGATGTGTCACCTTTAACCAAACTCATACTTCTGTTATAGACTCCACGGATCCCGCTCAGCTTGAAGAGGCATACAAAGAATGCGAAAGACAGGTTTATTGTGTAGTGGATTTTGTGAAAAAATATATTCCCGGCTTTGAAAACGCCTCACTGTTAAAAATTGCGGATTTGTTGGGTGTCAGAGAATCTCGGAGGATAATGGGGAAATATGTCTTTAACGGTCTTGATGTGGCATATTCCAAAAAGCAAGAGGATTGTATTTGCAGATTGGCTTATCCGGTGGACGTTCACAAAAGCTCCGGAGAGGGGTATTCGAAAGAAGAAGGAGAAAAATCCGTTCCCACTCCCACAAAAAATGATTGGTATGAAATACCTTACAGAAGCCTTCAAACCCAAATCCCCAATCTTTTGGTGGTGGGGAAATGCGTTTCTTCTACACAAGAAGGTCACGGTGCCATAAGGATTATGCCAGCCTGTATTGCTACGGGACAGGCTGCGGGAGTAGCTTGTGGGCTGAGTAAAAAGTTAGGTGTAAATACAGATACCCTTTCGGGAAAGATTTTGAGAGAAACTCTGAGAGAGAGAGGAGCAATAGTTTAAATTTGTAATTACCCCCCACGATGAAAAATCTTTGATTTTTAATCGTTGCCCCCCAAGGGGGGCTAACCAAGTTAGTCCTTCCTACTGCGTTAGAGGTTGAATTGCGGCAATCTCGGGGTCCCCAGAAAGTTGAGCGAATAGCGAAACAACCCAAGGGCTCCCGAAAAGTTGAAGCATCTGCGAAAACTTTTTGGGAATGGGTTTTAGGGGTGAGAAATAAGCATCGCTTTTTTGTAAAAACGCCCAAGGGTTCCCGAAAAGTCGTAGCATAGCAAGACTTTTTGGGATTTGGGCAACTGCTTGTCGTTTTTAGCAAGAGCCGGAAAATTATAATATCCATCCCCCCGTCAGTTGCTAATGCAACTGCCACC
>JAFSVJ010000083.1 GCA_017445025.1 Abditibacteriota bacterium
AATTGATCTGAACCTAACAAAGTTCCGTTTTTAAGATCAAATATCCACAATCCGCTTCCCGTTATTTCAGCATGTCCGGACAGAGTATCAATTTTGAAATAAAAAGTTGATCCGTCATGAAGCTTTTCTCTCATAAGCTCTCTTTCAGTCACCATATGATTTGGCCTAAAAGGACTTTTGACGCTGAAATATACTGTTGCAATATTATCAGCAACTCGAAAAAGCCTGCACTCTAAGGTTATATCCTTATCCTGCAAAGGATTTTTCACCTTTATATACCACAAATCCCCTACTCCCACTTCTTTTTCCGGAAGTGAAAACTGTGCAGAGAGAATTGACTCAGGTAAGTCTATACCTTGATGAAGCTTTTCCGTCAAGCCGGAAACTTTTAAAGATTTGATATCATTATCAAATTTAAAATCACAAGCTTTTTCAAATATCTTGTTCTCAATATCACTTTTTAAAACCCCTTTGTAAATATCATTTTCCAAAGTAGCTTGATATGTCACAAGGTTATATCTAAACAAAATATTATCATTCTTTTGACTTCGAATATCATAATCAAAAGTGCAATCTACCTTTTGTGGAATAGATTTATATTCAAAATTATATTTTTCTCCATAAACCCCAATAGAAAGGATTAAAAGAATTATAATCAAATATTTTTTCATAATTTGAGCTTTATTTCGGTTTATGCTTTCAATAATGTGAAACTTTTTTTATTTTTCTCGCATAAGCATATATTCTGCTAAACCTGAAAGATAAGACTTATACTCATTATCGGGAAAAACAGATAGTTTTTCTATGGCTTCATGGGTTAAATTCTCTGCTTTTTGAGAAGTCTTTTCTATAGCACCGGTCTGTTTTATAAGCTCCACGGCTCGACCCGTGTAACCTGCTTTTTGAGGATTTCCGAATATGGATAAAAACTCTTCCTTTTCGCTCTCACTAAAAGTTTCTAAGGCATAAAAAGCTGTTAAAGTCTTCTTTCCTTCAACTATATCACTGCCCACAGGCTTCCCTAATTTCTTCTCATCGGCTATAAGACCCAAAACATCATCACGGAGCTGGAAAGCCAAACCTATATTAATAGCAAAATCACCTAAAGCCTTAACCTTTTCATTATTCATATCTATAGTATTAAGACCTATCATGGCTCCCATAACAGCCGCATATTTGATTAAAACTCCCGTCTTACCCCAAATCATTTTATATATCAAATCCGGGTTAATACTTTTAATATCCATATATTCAAATTGGACATCCAAAAGCTCACCTTCTATCAAATTAAGGGCAGTATCGGATTCAAGGAGTTTACAGATTTCTATAGCAACCTTAGGATCCACTCCCGCTTTTACACTATCTAAAATCATAGAAACAGAAATACCCTGGAGCATATCACCTATTAGAATTGAATAGGTTTCCCCATACTTTTCACTGTCTTTTTTACCCCAAGATTTTTCTGCTTGGGTTTTTCCTATAACATGAACACTGGGGCCCCCACGACGGGTATCATCATTATCTATTATATCATCATGAATTAAAGTCCAAGTATGACAAGCTTCAAGGCCTGAGGCTGCCGGAATTACTTTTTTAGGATCTCCTCCACAGATACCGCAAGACCACATAGCTATGGCAGGGCGAATTCTCTTCCCCCCTCTTGAAAAATAAGCTCGCAAGCCTTGGGATATTTCTTTTATACTATACTTATCAAAATATTCGCAATTATCAATATAAGAATTTATATCATTAACAACCGACATTAAAGCTGATTGTAAACCCTTATCCATTAATCAAACCTAATATATTTAAATTTTTACACACCTAATATATATTATACCACAAAATACATTATTTTTCAAAATCAATAGATATAGTATTTACCAAACAATAAAAAAAATCTTGCATAAAGCAAGATTTATAATATTTATTTCTTAATCCGTATATACTTTTCTTACACCTAAAGGAAAACTGTCCCTTTCACATTTTGTGGAGCGAGATAATTCCACTCTTTCTAAATTATCACAACCGGCAAAAACATTTCCCCCCAAATATTCTACACAATTGCCTAATTTTACGGTCCTTAAATTTTTATTATTCAAAAACGCCCTATCTTCTATCTCTATTTCCACAGTTTCTCTTGGACCATTCTGTTCATAATTAAAATTGACTTCAAAAACAGTATGGCAATTTTCACAGTTGCAACCGTAAATAGAGCAAACATCTATCTCTTCCCAATACTCTTTATGATAAGGAGCACCACAGGAATTGCATATTACCATATCGTTTTTTACATCAACAATACTTGTATGACAATATATGCATATTATATTGGAATTATTTGCCATTGTATAATCCTATAGATAGAATCTTAATTGTAAAATTCACTTGTTAAATGATATTTACCGCAAGATTTGCACTTGTAATAGGTCAAGTCAACTCCTTGATAATATCCCTTCTCTTTGGCAGCTCTGTCTGCTTCACCGGCTGTATTGTAAGTATCTTTTCCATTACAACCATTAAAAATAAACATTGCAGCTTTTTTGTCAGAAGTTCTTCGTTTTTTATGTTTAAAGCCCATTATCGTCTACATCTTCCACTGTAACTGTATTCATAAAATCACCTTGACGGAGGTTCATAACTACATCAATTCCTTCAATTACTCTTCCAAAAACTGCATATTGCATATCTAAACCTCTACAGTCTCCAAGAGTAATATAAAATTGTGAAGAAGCACTATTAGGCATCATACTTCTTGCCATTGCTACAGCTCCTGCCTCTTTTCCATGGCTTAATTTTGGTGTAACTTCAAGAGGAATGGTCTTATCACTTCCACCCATTCCGGTTCCTTCCGGATCTCCCCCTTGAATAACAAAACCGGGAACGTATCTGTGAAAAGTTAAACCATTATAGAATCCCTTTTCTGCCAATTCTATAAAATTACCTGTGGTAATTGGAGCTTCCTCTGTAAAGAGTTTAAATTTTACATAACCTTTAGTGGTTTCAAGTGTTACAACTTTCATTTTATTATCCTTTATTTTTCAAATTATTTATTTTATAATTATGACTGTGGGTAATGGCAACAGCCAAAGCATCAGCAGCATCATCAGGCTTTGGAGTTTCTTTCATATTTAAAATCTTTGGCACCATATATTGAATCTGCTTTTTTTCCGCATTGCCATAACCCACCACTGTCTGTTTAACTTGAATTGGAGTATATTCAATAATAGGCAAATTTTTCTGAACTAAAGCAAGACTTAAAACTCCGCAAGCTTTAGCTACTCCGATTCCGGTTGTTGTATTTGTGTTAAAGAAAAGTTTTTCCATGGCTGCTTCATCAGGCCCATATTCATTTAAAAGCCCCATTAACTCAGTATACAAATCTAACAAACGTTTCTCAGCACTTTTCTTTGGACTGGTTGTTATAACTCCATAGTCTACCAAAATATTATTTGAATTTACAACATCAATTATACCGTAGCCCACAATGGCATATCCGGGATCTATTCCTATAATTCTCATAACAATATTCTCTGATAAAACTACCTTGGTATTACAAAAAATCTATCTACATAAACTCCATCACAGGAATCTTCTTCTGTGCCACCTATCCAAAAATACTCTGTAATGTCATAATCATCCCTATTTATTGTATATATATAAGCATCTTTATATTCATTATCTAAAGTATCGTCAGCATACAATACTTTTTCAAATATAAACTTCTTTCTTGTAGGTGAATAAAATCCACATTTTAATGCAGGTCTATGGTCTTTTCCGTTGACAACTCTATATGTTAAATATACATCAGCAGTAGTCCAATTTCTATGAGCAAGGTCGTATAGGGCCTTTTCGGAATACCACCATTTTGTATTTGGATTATAGGAAATAACAATACCGTCAGATGCTTTAGAGTCTTCCGAGAAGTGCAATTTATCTCCTTCGGGATAATAATTTTTAAAAGCCTTTGCCTCATATTCAAACCACATATCTTCATCTAAATCTTTACAAATATCCGGTATTTTTTCTGATTTAATGTTAGTAGATATAAAATAAGGTCCGTCTTCATAAGGATCTCTCTCTGCCCAAGAAACAACACCTTCAGCTTTTCTGTATTCATCTAAAAGAGGTAAAAAATCCTTCATATCTATTCGCAAACAGCCGGATTTTATTATTTCATCTTGCATTTTAATATCAGACACAAAGACTCCTGCCTGCAAACATAAAAGGTCAAATAAAACCCTATCATAATACTTCTTTTGATCCTTTACTTTATCAAGAGCTTTATTAAATTGTTCAAAAGCAAAAACCCAGTCCTCAAGAGTATAATAATAGTTATTTCCCATATAAATAGGAAGCAATATAAAATCATTATCCCTAAAAGGCCTATCCAACTCTTTCATACATAAATATAAATCTTTCCATGCATCACCATAATATGCTTTAAAGAAATCTATTGATTCTTCATCAAAATCTAAATAAGGATCCCACAAAAGTTTTGAAATAATATATCTTTTATAATGACCAAAGAAAGAATTTTTATTTTCATAATCTCCTTCATTAAATACGGCTACAACATTATTTTTATGAAAAATTTGCATATTTCTTTGCTGAACTTGAAAATCAGGATGAGGAATAAGATAATTTGAATAATTATTGGAATAATCCCAAATAAATAAATTCTTTGCAATAGAACTCCAACCTTTTAAATCGTCATAAAAAGATTTGTTTGTAATAGCATCAAAAGGACGAGCAAAATCACATTCAATAGAACACAAACGAATAATCACATTATCATCAGGTTTCACTCCGCCAAGAGGTAAAGATCTGGTGTATTGGTAGGCAAATGTTTCAACATATCTATCGGGATATACTTTCTTAACCTCTTTGGCTACTTTATTAATAAAATTAATTAAAACTCCGCTTTGACCATACTTTTCAGCTGCAACTTTGCACTTTTCACAAGTGCAATACTCTTGATTATCGTTTTGAGTGCAAGAGATTATTTTATCTTCCGGATTATTCTTCATGGTCTCCAAAACATTTTTAATAAACTCTTTTGTCATATCCTCATTTGTTAAACAAGGTTGAGCATAACTTAATACTCTTTTTCCATCCCTTTCAGCGAACCATTCCGGATGCTCCGGTCCGTATATTTCAGGATTCATAAGATTATTAAATGTATGACAAAAACCTGTTAAAACCACATGACCGCCCAATTCCTTTGGAACAGGGTTGTTTTGACCGTTTAATTTTAGTTTTAAATTATACTCCCAAACATAATTATTTGATGCCCAATTGGTTTCACGAGAAAAAAATGGAGGAACAAACTTAATATTCAAATTCTGACAAGAAATATTTTGACTTTTTGGTATATGATCCTCAGTAGGAATTATATATTTAACACCACATTGATCCTCTAAAAAAGTATAAACAGCGTATAGAGTTCCGCTATTATGACCTGCCAAGATTAGATTCTTATTGCTTGCTTTTATCAAAATACCGTCACTTTTTAAGGATTGCCAATCAAACTTTCCTTTTAACACTAAATCAGCTGATTTTTGACCTATAAAAACATTCTGACCTTTAGTAATTTTATCAGAAACAGGTAGTGTAGCACCGGAAATTTCTTTTACATATTTAATTAATTCATCTTTAGCATAAATATCAATGTATTCGGCATCTTTAGGAATTATAACAGTAGCTTTTGGCTCACCATTAATAACCAAATCAAAGGCGAATATACCTGTTGACAGGACAATCAAAAACAAAATAACAAAAATCTTTTTCATAACAACTCCTAAAAAAATGAATAATTAATAATTAATAATGAATAATGAATAATGAATAATTTAATGATGAATGCACAATATTTTTGCGGGCAACATAATTTTAAGGGACATCTACAAAATATAGAATTCCATCCCCCCGTCAGTCCGTCGGACTGCCACCCCCCAACCTTACGGTTAGGGGGACAGAATGTATACAATAGCCAGCCTTAATTATAGACCCAGCCAACCAATGTGGTGCAAAGCACCACGATCATTATGCATTATGCATTAATTATGCATTGTGCATTATGCATTATTCATTAAATTTGCATCGCAAATTTAACTACTTACTTATCGCCAAATCAAAAGCTTCATGAACATCATCAACATAGTGGACATTTAACTTTTCAAGAATTTGAGGAGGAACATCTTCATTAACATCTTTCATATTAGCCTTAGGCACTATTACATCCTTAATACCAACTCTTGAAGCAGCAAGAAGTTTCTCCTTAACTCCACCAATAGGAAGAACTTTTCCTCTTAAAGTAAGCTCACCTGTCATAGACAATCTGTTTGTGGCTTTTTTGTTTGTCAAAAGAGATAAAATAGCACATGCAAGGGTTATTCCGGCACTGGGACCATCCTTTGGAGTTGCTCCGGCGGGGACATGAATATGAATATCTATATTATCATAGAAATTAGGTGATAGTCCCAAAGATTCCGCATTAGCTTTTATGTAGGAGTAAGCTATTTGAGCAGATTCCTTCATAACATCTCCCAATTGACCTGTCACCTGAAGGTTTCCTTTTCCTGCCATTTTTGTAGCTTCAATATACAAAATATCTCCGCCTGCCATAGTCCAAGCCATACCTACCATTACACCCGGTATCTTTACTCTGTCATCAAGTTCTTCCGTCACAAATCTGGGAGCACCTAAATATTCCTGAACCTTTTTCTTATTAATCTTAACAACACTATCTACTTCACCTTCTGCCCAAAGACGAGCTGTTTTTCGACAAACTGAAGCTATTTTTCGCTCTAAAGTTCTGACACCGGCTTCCCTTGTAAAGGACCTTATTATCTCCAAAATACCTTCTTTTACAAAAGAAATGTGCTGTTTTGTAAGACCGTGTTCTTCAAGTTGCTTGGGAATAAGGTGTCTTTTGGCTATTTCATACTTTTCTTCTTCAGTATAACCGGAAAGCTCCAATATTTCCATTCTGTCTCTCAAAGGACCGCTTATGGTTTCAAGAGTGTTTGCTGTAGTGACAAAGAATACCTTACTTAAATCATAAGTGACTTCAATATAATGATCCCTGAAAGATGAGTTTTGTTCAGGATCTAAAACTTCCAACAAAGCACTTGCCGGATCTCCTCTCATATCACTGTTAAGTTTATCAATCTCATCTAACATAAACAGAGGATTACAGGTTTCGGCTCTCTTCATCCCCTGAATAATTTGTCCGGGTAATGCCCCTATATAAGTTCTTCTATGACCTCTTATTTCCGCTTCATCACGAACACCACCCAAAGATATTCTCACAAATTTTCTGCCTATAGCATTGGCAATAGACTTTCCAAGTGATGTTTTACCAACTCCGGGAGGTCCCACAAGACATAATATGGGGTGTCTGGCACCTTTATCTTTCTTAAACTTAACCACAGAAAGATATTCTAAAATTCTATCCTTAATATCTTCCAAACCATAGTGGTCTCTGTCAAGAGATTTTTTAACTTCCTTGATATCTATATTTTCTTCTGTATATTTATTCCAAGGTAAACTTAAAAGCCAATCTATATAGGTCATAGCCACTGTATACTCAGGAGATGCAGGATTAATTCGCTCAAGTCTTGACAATTCTTTTCTTGCTTGCTTGTCCGCTTCCGGAGGCATGTGAGCGTCTTCTATTTTCTTTTCAATGGCTTCCAACTCATTTTCCGGGTCAACAAAATCTCCCAACTCTCTCTTAATGGCTTTTATTTGCTCTCTTAAAAAGTATTCCTTTTGAGATTTGCTTATTTCACCGTGGGCATCATGTTGAATCTTTGCACCCAACTCGAACAATTCAACTTCCCGTAAAATACAAGATAAAACCTTGCTCATTCTCTTTCTGATACCCCGAGTTTCAAGTATATCTTGTTTTACAGAAATATCAAGAGGCAAATGAAGAGCTATGGTATCGGTCAAAACATCAAATTCAGTAAAATTCAAAGGAATCCCTGCCAGTTCCTCAGGCATATTATTATTGGCCTTAACATAGGTCTGCCATGCAGAACTTAATTGTCTCTTTAAAGCTTCCATCTCTATATCTTGACGAGAAGTATAATCTATTTCATCGTCAATAACTTCAACTTTGGCTGTTATGTAAGGAGAAACGGTCAAAATTTCCTTTATTCTAACTCTTCTCAAACCTTGAACAATAACTCTCTGCTCACGGGGTAATCTCATTAGTGAATGAATAATGGAAACTACTCCCACTGGTTCAACTTCTTTATTATTATCATCACCTTTCTTTAAATGAAGACCTATAATTTTATCATCAATTACAGCATCATCAATTACTTGCATGGAGCTTTTTCTGTCAACCAAAAGAGGCATAAGAACTTTAGGATACATACAAGTATCTCTCATAGGGATAATTTTTATTATTTTATCGTTAAGATCTATATTAAAGATATTGTTATTATCTTGAACATTATCAGTTTTTTCATTTTCAAAAAATATTGGGATACCATTTCCGTTTTTTTCGTTCATTTAACCCTCCTTAGTCCTCTATTTTAATACTCATGGGTTTATTCTTTATACTTTTTGCCAATTTCACTATAAGCATACCATCTTTATACTTTGCATTAATCTCATTTCTGTCTATAATCACATTATTGGGAAGATCTATATCCGTATCAAACATTCCATATACTATTTGCATTTGATGATAGTGTATTTTTTCTTCTTCTGTATCATCGTCATTTCGGACACCCTTCACATTCAGGCTTCTGTTATCATTAGAGAGAGTTATCTCCACATTATTTGGATTTAGCCCACTAACCTCAAGTTTTATTACAACATATTTCTCTGTTTCATATATATCACATTTAGGGTCCCAAGCCCTATCACTGTTTATATTAAACATATCAAAAAATAAATCATCGGGAAATTTTCTCATAATCCCCTCCTAAATATAAAAACCACAATAAAATATACGCAAAAATAAAAAATAAGTTTCCTAAACCATCAAATCCGGCTCGTAAAATTAGAGCCCCCAAACCTTTATGGAGCAATAGCTTCAAGATAATTGTGCATTAAGCATTAATTATATGATTAGTAATTTGAATAAATTAAATATACCGCCGGCAAATTTAAATTAAAGATATTTTTGTTTAAAATATTCAAAAGTTTCTTTTATTCCTTCGTCAAAGGATACTAAAGGTTTCCAACCCAATATATCTCTTGCCTTTGAAGCATCACTCTTGGAGTATTTAATATCTCCCACAACAGCATCTCTGTGGGTCACTTTTATATCATTCCCGGAAAGAGCTATAAGCTTGTCTGCCAAAGCATTTACAGAAATGTTTTCCTCAGTTGCAATATTAAATACATTTCCTGAGATTCCGGGCTTTGTGGCAGCAAGATAGTTTGCCCTTGCCACATCCTTCACAAAGACAAAATCTCTGGTCTGTTCACCGTCTCCGTTTATAAATATCTCTTGATTATGTATAACTCTATCGGTAAAAATAGGAATAACGGCAGCATATTGTGATTTTGGATTCTGTCTCGGACCATATACATTGAAATATCTTAAAACCACTGCTTCTATTCCATAAATTTGGCTGAATACAAAATAATAATGTTCATCACAAATTTTACTTGCACCATAAGGAGATAGAGGATTCGGAAGGAAATCTTCTCTTTGAGCTCTGTCACCTGTGTCACCATAAACGGCAGCAGAAGAAGCAAGGGTCACTCTCTTAACTCCCGCTTCCTTAGCGGCAAAGAGAACCTTAAGGGTTCCCATAACATTTACTTCTGCGGCACCTATGGGGTCTTTTAATGAATCAAAAACACTTATTTCTGCAGCGTGGTGAATAACATAATCCACCCCTACCATAGCTCTGTTTAAGTCATCAATATTACAAATATCACCCTTAAAAAACTCTATCTTATCTTTAACCTTTGCCAGATTGTCAAGATTTCCGGTTTTAAGATTATCGAAAACAATTACATCCTCACCTTTTTCCACCAAAAGTTCGGTTATATGTCCTGCAATGAATCCGGCGCCACCGGTAACCAAAAATTTACTCATATTACACCTCTGTTAAAAAAACGAAAAGCCCCATAAAATGGGACTTTTGATTTTGACCGGTCAATTTATTCCATGAATTCCCAAAAAGTCATAAGACTCTTTGGAATTTGGAATTAACCCATAGTTTCTCTAAAAGCCTATTGACTTTTGGGAATGGGTATTAAATAGCTTTTACTACTTTTCCTGCTTTTAAGCAGCCTGTACAAACCTTAATTCTCTTGTGCTCGCCATCAACAACAGCCATAACGCTTTGAATGTTAGGACGCCACATTTTATTGGTTTTGGGAGCTCTTCTTGCCCACTGACCGGAGTGGACATGTCTTATATTATGACCAAACTGAGGACCCTTTCCACAGATTGCACATACTTTTGACATATCTTACCTCCTATAAAATAACACTAAATAATTTTTACACGCAAAATATATTATACCACATTTTGAGATAAATGTCAAGTATTAAAGATATTTATTGTAAAAAAATTACCTGTTATCTCTTTTCTGCTAAAATGCCAAGTTAAAAATATAAAGCCCACTAACCAAAGCAGAGCAAAACATCAAGATTGTTCTGCCTTCTGCTTTCTAAATTTACCAAAAGCAATTTAACTTCCGGCTGTAACTTCGGGCATTAATCTCAAAACATCCCCATCTTGAACACTTGCTTCTGCAAGAGTTTGTTCGTCAACAAGTTGCATACCACTTGCCTTATGTTGGAACTTGTAGCTCATCTGTCCTCCACCGGGATCTGTTGTGGGAAGATTCATCATTTGAACCAATTTACCTATAATTCTTCCAACAGGAGCGTCATCGGGAAGAGTTGCGTTTTGGGACTTGTTTCCCGTAGCATCAATAACAGTCACATTAATTTTACCCATTATAAATACCTCACTTTACTTTGTTTTCCAAATCATTTTCTTCATATCTAAAACTTGTTTGTCCACAAGTTATAATATCCCCATCACGAAGATTTTTGTTATTTACTTGGCCACCGTTTAATAGAGTGGGAGCCTGTGCTATAATAGTGTAATAAGTCTGATGATTTTCTATTGCAAAATGGTTAGGAGCAATAGCTGTATCCTTTACAACAGTAATGTTACACTTTGGAGAAGAACCTACACTGGTCACTAATTCATACAAAACAAACTGTTTTCCTTTCAAAGGTCCGTCCACAATATAAAGCCATGCTTCTTTCAAACTCTCTGAAATAAAACCTATAAAGCAACCTATAGCCGCACCCATAACACTTATAGCCACACATCTGCTAAGCCAACCACCATGAGAACCACCGGAGCCTAATGAACCTAAAATAGCTGAAATTGGGTCAAACAATATTCCTCCTATAGCTCCACCTATAACTCCACCTATAAGTCCGTTTTTAAGTCTTTTTTGGTTAAATTTAAAATCAACCAAGCTTTGGGATAATCCCACAAAAGTTCCCGCTATTGCCCAACCTATAGTCCTTGCTATCCACAAAACCAAAACATTTTCTCCGGTCATAAGCATAAGACCAAATATAATTTGTGCAATAACACCACCTATGAAACCTGTAACGAATCCTGCCAAAGCACCGGATATAAAGTGCTTAAAAGCCTTTTCAAACACAAATGATTTCACATCATCCACACAAGACAATGTCCCGGAAACCAAAGCACCTATGATACCTAAGAACAGTCCCATTTCCGCTATTCCGTTTCCACCTATACTGTTATCATTTGTAAAAGGTTCGTTTACCAAGAAAGCTAAAAATCCGCCAACCAGACCCACAAGTAAAGGATAAACAACCCCTTGGGCTTCTATTTTTTTTCCTTTTTTCTCATAGCCTGCCACATTGTTATAATTAGGAACAGAGCCATAGGACTGTTTACCGCTTGCACCTGTATAATTGGGAACAGACCCGTAGGAAGTAGGAGTGGGATCCGGAGTATTTAAGTCATCCCAAGTTATCTCTAATGTGTCTTCAGATTGAACAGTTCCGTAAACTCTCTGTGGCTCCGGCTCGTTTTCTAAATCTTCAAGAGTTATTTCAATAGTATCTTCACTGTTAACTGAACCATAATCGTTTTTATCTAAATCTACCATATCAGAACTTTGCTTCTTCATCCTTTGGAAGTGTTTTTTTTCGTGAGCGAGATTGTGTACTGCTTTTCTTAGATTTTGTGGGTTTACCTTCCATCTTTTTTACAGCATTTCTCACTTCGTGTCGCACAATTGTATTAATTGCAGAGCAAATTGCGTTTGTAATCGCTCTTGTCCACACACTATCTGCCATAAAAACTCCTTTAATCTCTAACCTATTAATCAAACTTTTATTCTGCTTTAATGTTTAATGTAGTTCTATATCAATATCATCATAATTATCTTGTGGTTTTGAAGCTTGGGTAGTTGGTGCATCCCCTAAAGATATATTTATATCACTGTAATCATCTACCTTTGCAGGAGATTTAACATTTTTACCCTTTGCAAGTTTCTTTTTATTCTTAACAATAAAGAAAATTATAATTGCCACAACAAGCAGAATAATAACAATAGATCCTATCAAAATATAAGGATTGTTTAATTCTATACGATTGTTATTGTCGTTGCTTTCGTCACCTTCACTTCCCGGTGTGGCGGGATTATCTTCACTTACCTTTATTTTTGTGGCATCTTTAATGTTTTTGATATATGAAACATTATTATTGTCCAGAATTTTAATCGCATTTTTAATGGGTAAAGAATAACCGTAATCTGTGGTTTCTTGATCTATGGCTGTGTTTATACCTATAACTTCACCCTTAACATTTAAAAGAGGACCGCCACTGCTTCCCGGATTGATAACAGCATCTATTTTGAAAAACTTATCATCTTCGTTGTTATCTATAGTAACATCTTTTTGAGAAATAATACCCCTGGTTGTAGTTTTTTCTCCTGTGGGGAAACCTATGGTATAAATCTCTTCTGTATCTGTGACAGAGTCGGAATCGCCAATTGTTAAAGGAGGTAGATTTTTCAATTCATCAACTTTAAGCAAAGCGATATCATATTTATCATCATTTTCTTTTATAGATGCTTTATATTCATTGTCAGAAATAGCAACTTTAATATCGTGAGCACCTTTAATTACATGGTTGTTTGTTAAGATATATCCGTCTTGATTAACAAAAAAACCACTGCCTAAACCCTTATCCGTTTGGATTTTAACAACGGATTCGGAGGCCTTCTCTATTAATTTATTACCTTCGGCAAACAAAAAAGTTCCCAAAAATACTAAAAAAACAGTCAAAAATAATATTTTTAATTTCATTTTAATTTTCCTAAAACATACTACCAACTATATTTTACTATAAATTGGCATAAAGTTGCAAATTTTAAACTTTTTATAAAAGTATTAATTTAGGCTTTTTTCTTTATATTTTCTTGGAATTATAACAAATTCATCGTAAATTATGGAAATTGTTGCCATAACAGGGGCTGTTATAAAGGCTCCCACCATTCCAAAAAACATAAACATAACCAAAATTGCCAAAATCAAAATCATGGGATGAATATCCAGTTGCTTCTTCATAATAAGAGGAGTCATAACATGACTTTCAATTTGGTGCATACCTATGTATATAATCAAAACATAAATAACCTGTATGGGCTTGGTTACTAAAGTAATAAACACAGGTAAAACCGCTGCAAGGAAGGGACCAAGGGTTGGGATAATATTCAAAAATCCCGCAATTATGGCAAAAAGAAAAGCTCCTTCCATTTTTATCAAAGACAAACCAAGCCAGGTTAAAAGAAACATACACAACATACCGCAACAGAGTCCAAATGCCCAGGCAAAAAGCATTTTCTCTATTCTTAAAAGACACCGTCTTAAGGATTTCTTAACACCAAATGACCAAGGATCTAAAAAGCCTTTTATCAAGGGTTTGGGATCACACAATATATATACCATTAACAAAATAATAACAATGGTGTGAATCAAACAACCTATTACACTGGCACCTAATTTTGTGGCTCCGCTAAGAACATGAGGCAAGGCTTTCTGTATCTTATCCTTAATAAAAGCATTGTCTTCCAAATGCTTAATATCAATTCCTTCTTTTTCCGCAATAACATCAAGTTTAGCTTCGAGTTTTTGTTGAAATTCCGGGAAATTCTTTTTTATCGCTTTAGATTCTTTTGAAACTTGGGGAACAATTATGGCAGTAGCAAGAATAATAAATCCTATAAGTAAGAAAAGGCATATAAAAGTTGCTATGGTTCTGTTACAACCTTTTTTGGCAAGAGCTGACACAGGTCTGTTTAATATGGTTGAAAAAATAAGAGCCAAACCACCCATTAAAAGAATACTGCTAATAATTGAAATAAACTTAGCACAAACAATTACCAAAAATAATACAATACCTGCAATAATTAAATCTTTTCTTGTTAAATTTTTCATTTATACCTCTAAAAATTATATTCTTCCACTATTATTATACCATAAAATTACACAATAATAAAAGTTTTATGGTATAATATTAATGGAAACTATAAAAACGGATATAAAAATGGAAGAAAAAAACATACCTAAGCATATTGCCATAATCATGGATGAAAAATAAAATGACAAAGGATCGAAAATTAGAGCTTTTCGAGGGATTTGGGTTTTATTTTCAACAATTAATATAATAGGAATAGAAGGATAATAATATGGAAGAAAAAAACATACCTAAACATATAGCTATTATTATGGATGGAAATGGTCGTTGGGCTAAAGAAAGAGGAAAAATGCGTATATTTGGGCATGTCAACGGCTACAAAAGAATTTATCCCATTGTCAAGCACTGTAAAGATATTGGGGTGAAATATGTTTCACTTTATGCCTTTTCTTCAGAGAACTGGTCAAGACCGGGACTTGAAGTAAGAGGCATCATGCAAATTCTTAAAAATGCCATAAAACAACAAATAAAAAAAATGGGGGAAGAAGATTTAAGATTTGTGGTTTCCGGAAGAGTTGATGAATTGGAATCTACATACAAAAACTTAATAGATTATGCCACAGAAACCACCAAAAACAACAAAACAATTACATTAAACCTTTGTTTCAATTACGGAGGAAGAAATGAAATTATAGATGCCACTAAAAAAATCTGTGAAAAGGTTAAATGCGGAGAAATTAATATAGAGGATATTGATTCTGCCCTGTTTTCTAAAAATCTATACCACCCGGATATTCCGGACCCTGAGCTTATGATAAGAACTGCGGGAGAAATGAGAATATCCAATTATCTGTTATGGGAGATAGCCTACAGCGAACTCTACGTGACAGACATCTATTGGCCGGACTTCACTCCGGAAGAATTGGACAAAGCCATAGAAAGCTATTCAAAAAGAGAGCGTAGATTTGGAGGACTGAAATAAAAATCAAAAATAGAAAATCAAAAATCAAAATCGTGGTGCTACGGACCACTTAGGTTAGTGGACTCTTAAATTTACAGATGCTCTGTAAAGTTTAGACACCACTATCCCCCCTCTAAGGGGGTATATTATTCATTTTTCATTCAATTTTTCATTATTCTCTAATTTCTGCTATCTAAGTGATAGCCTACAAACTTTGCCATTGCAACTTTATTGTCATTACCATCTTTAATTATTACATCATAATGACAGATATTCTTTCCGTCTTTATTTAAAACTGTTTCCGCATAAATAGTTTTTGTTTTTGGAGAGGTGAAATAATCTATGGATGCAGACACGGTAAAAGTAGTCATTTTTACCATATTTACAGCAACCCCAAAACAATAATCAGCCAATGTAAACAACACACCACCCATTACAGCTCCCCCCAGATTCATGTGTTTTTGTTCCAAATCAAGGGAACACTTTGCATAATTATTTCTAACTTCAACAATTTCTATTCCAACTGTATTTTTAGCAAAATAATCTTTTTCAAAAACTTTTTTAGCTTTTTCTGTTAAATCTTCATCATTCATAAGAACTCCTTATTTTTCCGTTGTTTTTGCCACAAATCTCATACATAAATGCAAAACAACCAAAAGCAAAACAAACAGAGAAGAAAACAACAATCCCCCACGCAAACAAATACCGTCCTTTGAAATATCGGAAATATATTCAAAGAAACCTAAATTTGCTGACATATCCGAAAAAACTCCGTTAAGCCAAGGCATCAAAGCAACACCCGTATCTCCGGCAAAAGCAAGAAGAGCATACATCAATGCTCCTGCAAAGGGAAATCTCATACCTGCCAAACTCAAAGCACCGGGCCACAACAAGCCTGTCATTCCTCCTGCCAAAATACAAACAATAAGGCATATTATATTTACGGGGCACAAAGCTGCAATTACATATATAAAAAAAGTAATCATTCCTGCCCAAATTAAAACTTTTGACAAGTCCCAACTTTCCCCTCGGGTGCCCATTAAATGTCGTCCTATACCCATTGTAATGGCATAACCGAAAAGTCCAATCATATCCCCTATTATCTTATTATATCCCAAACCTTTTTCAGCAAAAATGGATATCCAATTGCTTAAAATGCACTCAACTCCTCCACCTACACCTATTGCCAAAGCAACAAGTATAAAATAGGGTCTTGTCACAAAATCTTTAAACTTGGTTCTTTTTTCTTCACTTATCCATTCCGGCATTTTCATTACAGAAAAATTAAACAACAAAATCAAGGGAACAACAGAATATAGAAGAGGTAAAATATACCAACATTTAAACAAACCTGAATAAAAAACAGCTTTTATGGTTAATTCACCATGTGTTATAAAAGTATAAACCAAGCCGGAGCCTAAAAACACCAAAGTGGCAAATAAAACAGCAAAAGCCACTCCCCAAGCATAAAAAGAGTGTAAAAGGGCCATATCTTGAACTTTTGTATCGCTGGGAATTGCATTAATAAGTGGAGATAACATCATCTCATAAGTTCCGCACCCCCAGGAGATTATAACAGTAGCTATCATTAGTCCCGTATAAGGTGTGATACATATTTTGGGCAAAAAAACAAAGGACAAATAACCCAAAAATGTAGCACCGGCACCTATTAAAATAATTCTTCTTGCGGGAGTTTTGTTTATCAATGCTCCGTTTATCAAATCCGCTGCCATTTGAACACAAAAGTTCACCAAAATAAGTCTTCCCAACTGCTCAAAGGTGAGTCCAAACTCTGTCCTAAATACCACAAACAATATGGCACATAAGTTACAAATTATGGCTTCGTCAAGAGCTCCGAGATAAAGAGAATATCTGGTTCTTTTCCAAGATTTATCCAATTTATATTAACCTCAAATATAAGAAAAAAGGGCGTTAAACAACGCCCCTTCATGTTAAAATCAAAAATCAATAATCAAAAATCAAATTAACAGGCTCTTAACTTTACAATTGCTCTCTAAAGTTAGCATCATTTTTTAATATTTGATTTTTAATTCTTGCTTATTTTTCGTCTTCGTCAAGTCTTCTGAAACCTTGCAAAACAACCGGAACAAAGACTTGTGTGTGTCTTCCGGGTATAGTGAGCTTTATTGTTGCTTCATACTTAGGCTCAGCATATTCTGAAGAAACCGTAAAGGTCACCTTTTCAACAGGTCTAATACCACGTGACCAGAGAGGAATGTAATACTTATCTTGAGGAGCAACATCCAAATCATCGCTTAACCATTCAACTTTTAAATTAAAGGGGTCATTCCAAGTCTTAGGAGAAATTAACAATGTAATATTTGTTTCTCCACCTACTTCAAGATAAGTCCTTTCATAATCAAGGGCAACATTAAAGAGAGGATGGTCATATCTTGGTCCGTTCATAGGTCTCAAAACTTCAAAACGACATGCAGATTCCAAATTTTCGGCATATAGTTTTGACTTATCCACATCGGATAGATCGTCCACATCACCAAAGAGATCTATTGTCTTTAAGTTTTCTTTTCCGTCAAAATAGAGAGAAACCATTTTGGCTTGCTTTATGGTTCTGTCTGTTAATTCTTCAACTGTGGTTGGGAATACAGGACCGTGAGCTTTGTTACAACAAATTGTTTGAATGGAATGTCCAATGGGGTCAATCCATCTTTGAGGTATTTTATCTATTCCGTAAATAATACCAAATATAGCTCCTACGGTTCCGGCTGTGCAGTCTGTGTCTTCACCCATATTAACTGTGGTGCACATTGTCTTGTCAAAATCACCTTCACCGTAAAGCATACCGGCTACAAGTATAGCAATATTTGAAGGAACATCATAACCAAGCTTACCTTCGTGGAAACCTTTCTCAATATCTCTTTCGGAACATACACTCAAACTGTGGAAAGGACAACATCCTCTGTGATTTTCCAAAATTTTATCTCTACACTCTACCCAATCCATACCACTGTCATAACATTCAATAGCAGTTTTAACTGCTGCGGCAACACCACAGTCAGCGGGGATATAGGATAAACCAATCTTAATTAATTCTCTAAAATCACTTTCAACAAATGCTGCTGCTTCCATAGCTCCTGAGAATAAAGCAGCATAAGTTCCTTCACCGTTTCCATGGTCAACTATAGCGTCTTCATAACAGTATTGAACTGCAAGATCGGGACGACCGGGACACATACATGCCCAAATCTCTGAACGAATATAAGCACCGCAAGAATCCTTAAACTCGTTTCCCATGGTTCCTGAAAGAGGAGGCATAAAACCGGCTTTCATATTAGCTTTTCCGATACCATATTCAGAATAATTGGCAACTTGGTAATCCAACCAATATTCACCTAATTCTCTTGCAGTAATATTAAGACCACAATCTTCAACACATTTTAACCAAATAAGTTGAAGATCAAGGTCATCGTTAGGTAAAGGTTCACCATTGAGATCGTGAGTATAAAAAGTAAAATCATTTAACTGACGTTTCCACTCAACGGGAGTTCCCAAAGTTCCCCCAATGTTCTTTCCCATCCAACAACCCAATACTTTGTTGTAAAAGGTTTTTTGACTTAGTTTCATAATATTCTCCAAAAATATAATTAAAAAATTTATTTATAATTTACCAAAAAGGTCATAATGTTCATCTTCTGTCATTCTTCTGTAAGAAGCAAAGCTCAAAGGAATTGACATAAATAGAGAATACCCGGGAGCTGTTATTTCAACACGAGCTTTATATTCAAAATCCGCTCTTACAGGTCTAACTTTAAACGTCAAATTCTTCTGTCCAGTTCCTATCCATAAATTAATCTGTTCCTTTACAGAAGGCTCAATAATCAAATCATCGCTATTCCATTCCACATTCAAATTAATGGGTAATACCCAAGAATGAGACAAAAACTTGAGGGTCACTTCAACATCTTTATCCGGTTCCAAAACATAATCTTCATATTCCACAGAAACACTGAAAAGATTATGGTCATATCTCGGCCCCTTTGTTGAAAGCATAACATCCCTTTGTTCATAAAGAGCTGTGTTTTGACACAAAAGATCTTCGTATTTAACCTGAGATAAATCTGTTTCTTCATCGGAAATATCCATAGTGGACATTTTAAAATCCGAAATCACAAAGCCATAATACGCACTTATCATTTTTGCCATATTAACAACTCGATGAGTTAACTCATAAACAGTCTTTGACAGATAATCTTTACCGTGAGCTTCATTACAACAAAAAGTCTTTATTGTGTGACCTATGGGCTCCACCCATTTTTGTGGCAGAGCTTCATATCCCATAATAATTCCAAACAGAGCTCCCACAAATCCTGCGGTGCAATCTGTATCCTCACCCATATTTGCGGTAGTCAAAAGAGATTTTTCAAAATCCCCTTCTCCATACAACAAGCCGGCTACAATTATAGCTATATTAGAAGGTGCATCATAACCCACTTTGCCTGTATGAAAACCTTTCTTTTTATCTTCTTCCGAACACAAAAAATCTAAATGGTCGGGGATTGAACCTCTGTGATATTTTAATATCTCATCTCTGCATTCTTGCCAAGTCAAACCTTTTTCAAAAGAACTAATTGCTGTTTGCACAGCTTTAGCCACTCCACAATGTCCGGGTATATAAGACAAGCCTATATTAATCAAGTTTCTTATATCATTTTCCACAAAAGCAGCAGATTGAACAGCAGCGGTAAAAAATTCGGCATAAGTGCCTTCACCGTCTCCGTGGTCCACTATAGCATCTTCATAAGCATATTTTACTGCCAAATCCGGGCGACCGGGACAAACACAAGCCCACAACTCCGACCTAATAAAAGCACCACAAGAATTTTTTTTTGGATTATTTAAACTACCGGAAAGAGGAGGCAAAATCCCTGATCTTAAATTGGCTTTTGCTATTCCATACTCTCCGCAATTGAAATCTTCATACATTAGCCAATAATCGGCAATTTCTCTTGCGGTCACCTTAGGTCCCGTCATTTCGAGAGCTTTTAAATTAATAAATTGCAAATCCAAATCATCATTTGGAAGGGGTTCTCCTGTTATATCATGAGTGTAAAAAGTATAATTATTAATCTGTCTTTTCCACTCGTCAGGAGTGCCTAAAGTGCCACCTATATTCTTACCTATATAACAACCTAATACTTTATCGTAAAAGATCTTTTTGTTAATTTTCATTTATATTATTAATTCCCTATAACTCTGTTTTCTGCTTTAACCCCTAAATTCTTTAATTGTGGAAAATAGCATCTGCGTTAACAGATAACGAAAAGATGGAATTTTAGATATACAACGCAAAATTATACATTATATATCTATTATATTATAACAAAAAAACAATATAAAAGTCAATTTTTAAACATATATCATAAAAAAATGCCGTCAAAGAGACGGCATAAGTCTTTTAAATTATTTGTTGCCTTCACAACCACATACTTCAGCTAAGTATTTGTAAGATTTTTCAACAGCTTCCCACATACATCCATCATAGAAGTCAAGCTCTACTATAGCCCATTCTGATTTTGCCAAAGCAACACATTCTTTAATCTTAGCGTCTCCCTGACCATTAGGAACTTGATGAGCTACTCTTGTAGAAACAAATGAAGCACCGGCCCAATTTTCAAACTCTGTCAGAGAACAATCTTTACAGTGCAAAAGAGCTATTTTATCATTATATGTCTTCACTCTTTCTTCAGGATCGTATCCACCAACAAGAGTCCAAGCTAAATCTAATTGTGAATATAAATTGTCTATATTTTCCAAACCATATTCAAAAAAGGGTTTTCCAAAAGGCTTTTGAGTGTGTTCAAGCCAATGGTTGTGAATCAAACACTTAATGCCTCTTGTTGCCAAAAGTTCAGATGCAGCTTTAAATTTTTCAAAAGTATCCATAAAGTGTTCTGTTGTATCAAAATTACAATAATTTATAACCCAATTTTTGGTTCCCAAAATATCCAACTCATCGCAAACTTTGTTATAGTTTTCTTTTGTAGGCATGCCAAGATGAGAAGATGTGCAAATCAAACCCAAATCATCAATAAACTTGCGAACTTCTTTTAAATCTTTGTCGTAATATCCGGCAAATTCCACACCTTTATAACCTATTTCTGCGACTTTCTTTATGGTGCCAAAAAAGTCTTTTTCCATATAATCTCTAACTGTATAAAGTTGTAAACCTGTTTTCATTTTAAACCTCTTATTATTAAACTAATATAATTATAACAAATATTGATTTTAAAAGTCAAATTAATAAACAAAGCTCAATAATTTATATAATTATTGGTTCATTTATAAAATCATCAAAATATACGGCTGCCCGTTTTCCCTGTTCTGCCGGGCGAACGAAAACATAAAATGCACCTGCAACTTTTTTCTCAATTCCACACTCTTCAAGCCATTTGTTTGCCGCGGTTCTGTAAAGCATATATTGCAAGTAATATTGATGGTCATTCATTATTGCCTTAATATCGGCTTCATCATATTTTTCGCTTCTGTTTGTTTTCCAGTCTAAAATATATATTTTATTGTCTGCTTCAAAAAGCATATCTATACAACCGGCAAAAGGTGTTTCCGATTTAGAACCCAATCCCATGTCAAATTCAAGCTCTTTATACATATTAGGAATTTTATATATTTTGCCAACGTTAGGTAATTTTGTGTGTAAAGTCCACCAAACCAATTTGTAGACACTCTTTTTCTTTCCATCATCAAAGTAATCCATACCGTATTGCTTCAAAGCGGTTTCAATAACGTTGTTACCCTTGACCTTTTCATCATCATACCAAGTTTTAAAAACAGTAAATTTAGGATTAGATTTTAAATTACCAAAATCTAATTTTTCAAAGATTTCATGAATCATATTTCCAAATTTGGTTCCACCGGGGAGAGAGGTAGTGGTTCCGGTTGTAATATCTTCTGTTTCCCCTTCATCATCAACACGCACACTAACCCCTTCGTCTAAAGTTGAACCTGTTATAATAGTATCTGCTTCATCTAAATCTTTGTCTTCTTTAGTATCGTCATCTTTATCGGACATATCACCGACAATTCTTTTAATATCTTCTTCTGTATATATTCCTAAATCTCTAAAACTGATGCCTTTCCTACCGGAAAAAGATTTTATCCACCTCTGTTTACCATAGTTTGTAATCTCTCCGGTTAACTCAGGGGCATCCGGTTTTTTTTCCGGAGCAATACTTGAATATTCTTCTTTTTCAGGTTTTTTGTAAAAAAATGGTTCAAAATATTTTAGTAATGGTGTTTTTTCATAAGAATCAGAATCTTCATCCATAGACACTTTTTCAAATTTCTCTGATGAATCCTGTAAACCTTCTAAACCCGGACAAAGAAGTTCTTCTATGATTGATTTATTCTTTATACTACTGTCTTCGTGTATAATATAAGGAATATATAATTTATCTTTTGCTCTTGTCAAAGCAACATAATAAAGTCTTTTTTCTTCATCTATTTGGAATTCTTTTTGCTTTTCACCTATTTTTTTATCATCGGAGACTATAGCTTCTTTATCCAAAGAATATACTTTTTTATCCTTTAATGAAACTTCAAACGGAGCATTGATAGGCTTATAATTTTGCCAAGATCCATTAATAAAAACTATTGGGAAATCCAAACCTTTGGAGGCATGCATGGTCATAATTTGAACTTTATCTTCATCAGTATCAAGCTCTTCATAAGCCTCTTCGTCAGCTGAGGAACCTTCTCTTAAATCCTTAAATTTATTTACATAATCAAGTAAAGTTGCTTGCTTGCCTGTATAACCGTTTAATTTCTTAACAATATGAATATGGTTTGTAATAGATCTTTCTCCGGGGTCTTCATTCTCTTTTTCGGCATGCTTTTCATCAAGTAAATTGAGAAAGAGTTTTCTATCATTAAAAACCTTTTCCATCATAGACCAAAAGCCCTTTTCCTTAAATACGGCACGCCATTTTTCCAAATCATTTTCAATAACCGGAAGATATTTTTCACAAACATTTAGATTTTCAAAACCATACTCTAAATAAAACCTTGTAAACATTAAATCCTTAACATATTCTCGCTTTCCCGGGTGTGCCAGTGCCAGCAATAAAGCATAGATTTCATTTGCTTCAAGAGAGTAAAAAAGGCCTTTCTTTTTATAATATGTAAAAGGAATTTTTTGGTTTTTTAAATCTCTGATAACATTTATAGCGTCTTTATTGTCTCTTACAAGAATACATATATCTTTATACGAATAATTCTTATCCTTTTCTTTTTTCTGCTTTAATAATCTGTTTATCTCGTCACATATAAATTTTGAGTATTCTTTCTTTGCTTCATAAATGTTTTTAACACCATCGTCTGTGGAAGTTGTCCCTTCAGCTTTTTTAATTGTTATGGGATATAAAACCAAAGGATTACCGGTAATAAGATTTTTATGACCGTAACCATCTATGGGAAACTCTACATCTTCATATGTAAACCAAAATGCTAAATCGCCGGAAAGTTTATAACCAAAAATTTTATTAAAACATTTAAGTAATTGTTCGGAAGTTCTATAGTTATATTTTAAGGGATCACTTTCTTTATAGCCATAACAATTTTCTATAACATTCTTTGCTTCTTTATATGTTTCAACATTTGCACCTTGGAAAGAATAAATAGATTGTTTCGCATCACCAACTATTATTAAATGTCTTGTCAAATCATCTTTTTTATCACTATTAACATCTTGACCTTTAGCCAAGTCGTCTTCAAGAAATATTTTCTTTATAATACTCCATTGCTGAGGAGTTGTATCTTGAAACTCATCGACTATTCCAACCTTATAACGTTTCTTTAAAGCATCTGTCAAGATTTGATTATTTTCTACACTTTTTGCGGTTAAACCTATTAAATCATTAAAACTAAATGTTAAATTTTCTCTTTTAACAGATGAATAGGTATCTATCAAATCCTTAGTCATTTTGGTTTTAAAAGATAAGATATAATCTAAATACACAGACATTAAAAATTCAAAAAGTTCGGGTAATTTTAGTTTTTCATCATCTGATAAACTGTTAAAATTATGATCAACATCTGTATCATACATATGATCTGTAAAATACTGCTTTAAACAGATAACAAAATTTTTACCACTTTCACCGCTAACAAAATTCGGAAATTTAACTATAAAATCAAACAATTCAACTGAATTATATTCGTTTTTTAATTGATCTATCTTATCCTTTATAGGTTTTTTTGTTTTACCATCAGCATTATTACCCTTAACATTGTAAAAAACTGTATTATCTATATTTTCTTTAATCTTATCTAAATTATTGCCAAAAAATGCATCTAAACATTTTTTAATCAAATCAAAATCCTTAATGAAATTTGATATTTCATAATATCCTTCTTTCGGTATCAGCTCATCTATATCATTAAACTTGTGTGCTATGTTAGTTATAACTTTTTTGTCACTAAGATCGTTAAATAATTTTTCTACATTTTCCGGTGAAACTTTATCAAAGTTATTAATCCACTTTCTAAATGTGTTTTCGTCATAAGCCATATTTACTATATCTTTTGAGTTATCAAGGTTTATGTTATTTGGCAAACCACACTCAAAAGCATATTCTGACAAAACTTTTTTGCAAAAACCGTGAATAGTGGAAATAGTGGCAAAATCAAAGTCCTTCAAAGCATTTTTAAAAAGATCAGATTCTACGGGAGATAAAGTAATACCATCTAACTCATTATCTTTTATTACTTTATTTATTCTGCTTCTGATTCTGTCTACAAGTTCTCCGGCGGCTTTTTCGGTATATGTCATTATCAAAAAACTTTTAATGTCATAACCGGCTTTTATTCTTTCCATAACTTTCTCGGTTATGGTATATGTTTTACCGCATCCTGCAGAAGCATCTATATATGTATGTCCAAATATACTCATTTTTACCTACTTTTTGTCTTTTTTTTAACTAATTCATCTACACAATTGATTCTGTCTTGAATTCTGTCTCTTATAGAATGTGGATTTTTATCATCATATTTAAGTTTAAATTTATTAGAATACATTTCTATAAGATAGTGATATCGTTCGCTAAAATCATTTTTATCATTTTCAATACACTTATTCTTATATACAAGGTCAAAATAATCATGATTATAATAAAAATCTGCTTTTTTGATAAAATCCGGTTCTATATCATCTTTTATTTTTTTAATTTCATTATGCAAACAATCTTTCTTCAATTCAATATTATTAATTTCCTCTTTAGTTTTTTTAACCAAAAGTTTAAAATCCGATTTTTTGGTTTTATCAATTTTTTTCTCAATATCTTTATTACCAATTTCATCATTTGCTTTTTTCAGTTTATCTTTTAGAGAATCTTCGGCATTTAACGCTACTTTTATTTCAACATCACAACCAAAATCTTTTTTTATATTCTCAATAAAGCCTGTTATGATTTCATTAATTTTGGTATCAGCTTCTTTATTTATTGTTTTGTTTGCCTCTTCCACACAAGCATAGCAATAATCTTTTTCATTTTGTCCTTCTTTTCTTTGAACTAATATACAATATTTCTTTTTAAATTCTTCTATTTTTTCTTCTTTCTTTTGGTTTATAATTTCATCACATCCTTGTTTTTCCACCTCTTTGTAAATGTTGTAGGGTGAAAAGTCATAAACCAATTCTTTGTTTTGAATTTGCATGCATAGATTTGTTATATTTTCTTTAATTTTATCTAAAATCAAATCTTTTTGGATTGCATCTGTATCTATAAGTCTGTAAGAGGCAGATTGAATTATTTTATCTTTATCTTTATAGTAATAATATAATATTTCAAAATCACAAACTCCTTTTGCCAAAGAATATAGCATTAAAAGAAGCTTTGCCTCATATTCACACATGTCTTTCTCTTTAGACCCGGTAATTAAATATAACTTTTTATTTTCCTCATCCACAAAATCAATTAAACCGGAAAGATAGACTTTTCTGATTCCATAAGGAAATATATTTGAATCTACTTTTATATTAACGTTAACACAAAAAGGATCTATAGGTATTTTCGGTTCTGTAATTTTGGTATTAGGGGGAACAATATCTCCCAAAAGAATATTAGGCTTTATTTTATCACTTATTTCAGCTTTAACATCTTTTGCTATATCTGCATAATATTTTTCTAACTTTTTACCTATAGGGTTATTTGGTATTATACCATCTTTAACACTTTTTGTCAATACATCTTCTATTTTTTCCTTTTTTATACCGGATGAAACAAGAGATTTGATTAAAATTGACTTATCGAGACCACCCTGAACATTCACAGGTTCATATAAAAAAGTATTACTGTCTTCATATCTGTCTTTTTTACCCATTATGTCAAGAGCATACTCGGCAGGATTTATCAAAAACTTTGATAGTTGTTTAACTGTTATATGAATCTCTTCATCGTATGGAGATAAAGCCTCATATATTTCTTGATTGGGATATTCAGGCAACGGGGCTTTATATTTATTACAATAATCCTTTTGAGCAAGATTAAAAGCTTCTTTGTCGTAAATAACCCAAGCATCGGTAATTTCAACACTTGGTTTTTCTTTATCATAATACTTTAGGCTACGGGAGAAAAGAGGCATATTTATCTCTTCAAATTCTTTTGTTATTTTATTGGAAATATAATTTTTTAACTCGCCTACGGCACCGCTTAGATATAGCTCCGCATCTTTTTCAAGGTCTTTATTACTATATGTCAAATAAACCTTATCTTGCGTGGAACATATTAATTTATACAAAGCATATTTATCTTCGTCCACAAGTTTGTTTCTTTGAGGTGAATCCTTTGTTAAATCCAATGAGGACTTATCATCTTCTCGTGGGAATGTGCCTTGGTTTAACCCCATAATATAAAGTATTTTGAAATTGCATACACGCATATTCATAAACCTTCCCACCACAACACCCTTTGTAAAGGGTTGTCCCTTTGAATAGTTGGAAGATGATGCCTTCATACTAATATATGCAAAAATATCTCTTATTGACGGGTAAAAATTTCGAGAAACAACTTGGTGTAAATAATCGTCAATTGTATTATCCACCAATATTTTTACGGAATCGTTAGGAGTTTCGGGAGCCAAAAACTCATCTATAAACTCTTTGAACTTTCGGACAGCATCCTCAGCCTTAGCATCCTTAGGATCGGAGCTTTTGCTTAAATCATTATAATAATCATCATAATATTTATACTCAAAATAAATCTTCATGAGAGTATTGAAAATCTTTGAGTAATCCCCTATTTCTGTTTGGGGGGTAATTTCTTCATCACCTTCAGAATCAATAGACCAATTGTTCTCGATGTCCATTATGGAACCAAAAAGAAGGTTGGTTTGGGTTCTGCTCCAAGTGTAATAATTTGATAAGTCACTATTAAAATAATTGTTCTTTTGGTCTATATTAAAAAAAGCCAAGATTTTTTGTTTTTCCGCAAAATCTAAAAAATCGGAAACATCTTTTTCGGTTATATTTAATTTCTTTCTGACACAGGGATTATTTAAAAATTCCTTAACCGCCGCATAAGTAAAATTCTTGTCGTAAAGTTCACAAAGATTTTGGATTCCTTCAATATATGAATTTACAACATTTGGAGTGGCGCAAGTGAAATTAAAAGGTATCTTTTCACTGTTTCTGCTAAATATACCCTTTATTGCGGGATAATATGAATTGTGATCACACAAAACCACACCTATATCTTCAAGATTAAGACTTGGATCTGTTTGAAGATTGTGAATAATAGACTCATATACACATTCTGCTTCTCGGTATATACCGGGGCATGCCAAAATTTGCAAGGTAGTATCTTGTTTTGTAGGAGTGACATTATATTTTAAAAAGTCTAAAACTGTATTGTTTAATTCTGTTTTTTCTATATCATCAATATCAATATCTTCAACACTTTCAAAAACTGTTTCTATGTTTTTTAGATATTTCTTTTGAATGGAATTTTTCGGCTTTACCACAGGCAAATCTTCATTTAAAGTATTTACATAAATATTAATATCCAAAAACTCGGACATTCTCTTTAATGTATTAAGAGTGCCTTTTGGAATATAGGGAAAGTTAAAAATATAGAGTTTTTCGTCAGGTATATAATCAGCAGAGGAAAAATCAAATTCTTTTAGGATTGTTAATTTAGTGAGTTCTGTATTATTTTTTCTAATATTATCAACTAATTTTTTATAGATTAAATACTCATATTTTTCAATAGGAGTTTGTTTATCTGTAAAAACAACTTTTTCTTTTATCCAACTATTCCATTTTTTAATTATATCATATTCAGGATCATCATCATCATTTTCTTCAATATATGTGATAAACAGATTACTTAGCTTTTCCGCAAAATCTATTTTCTTTTGTCTTCGGACATTTTCAGGCTCTTTTTTATCTTCAGTTTCCCCTAAATATTCCAAAACGGGTTCCATGTCCTTTAATTCTTGACAAGTAAACTCCGGTTCTTTTATATTATTTAAAATACACAATATTTGAAAGAATAAATCTTTTTGAGTTAAAGTTTGATCGAGATGTTTAATTTTTAATTTTTTGGCAAGTCTGTAAGGGCACCATTTTAAAGTATCAAATTCTACTTTAACCAATGCTTTAAGGTGTTTCTCAAGCTCAAACTTTATGAAATTTTGATTAACCAAAGTAGGTAGAATTATCCTGTGAGTGGGAACATCAAATAAACTTCCGGCTTTACTGTTTTTCTTTATATCTTCTGCAAGTTGTTTAATTAATGTGTTTATACTTAATGATTTGTATGCTTTAATGCTCATATTTCTTCCAAATATTATTAGTGATTTATAAAATAGGTTTTGATTGTAAAATTTAGTTTTCCATCCCCCCGTCAGTTGCCTTTGGCAACTACCACCCCCCAAAGCATCGCTTTAGGGGGACAGGTTTTTTATTTAGTCTTTCAAAAATATTTCTACTACGGGGACTTCAACATTAGGCTTTACAATAGGAACACTTAGGAATGTATCTGTGGCATCCTTTTCATCACTGCCTGCTCCAAAGAAAGCCTGCTTGTTAATCAACACTTCACTGTGGTCATGCATAAATTGTGCATATTCTATTTTTTCCGGACAACCGGATATTCTAACAGCACCGATAAGAGGATAATTAACAAGATGAAGATATAATCTCTTCTTTTCCGGATTATATGTAAATATATTTCCGTTTGGTGTTTTAAATTCCTCGGGAGCTTGGGTGCAACCATAAATAGATTGATTGTTATATCTCATCCAATCTCCGATAGCTTTCAGTCTGTCTACAGCTCTGTAATCAAATTCACCTCTGCCTGTAGGACCTACATTGAGAAGCAAATTTCCGCCCTTAGATACTGTGTCAATTAACATTGTTATCAACTGTTTGGAAGACTTCCAACTTGATTCATCTCTATGATAACCCCAAGAGCCGGAGAAAGTTTGACAAGCTTCCCAAACAACCCTTTGTCCTTTATATCTAACCCATTCCTCCGGTTGATACTGTTCAGGGGTTTTTATATCCCAAGAGCCATCAAGATCCAATCTGTCGTCAAGTATAACATCCGGTTGATATTCTCTTATCATTTTATATAATTTTTCACTGCCCCAATCTTTATGTCCTTTTCCTTCAAAATAAGGATAAAGCTTTTTGTCTCCATCGGGGTATGAAAAATCAAACCACATGATATCGATTTTACCAAAACCGGTTAAAAGCTCTTTAACTTGATTGTGTAAATATTCTCTGTATTTGGCCATATCTCTTTTGGCATTTAGTTTCATTACCTCTTCTTTAGGAAGATCCCTTAATGGGTGAATATTATCAATAGTAAAATCCTCATGATGCCAGTCAATTAAAGAATGATAAAAACCAACCTTCATACCGTGACCTCTGAAGGCATTAACCATAGGTGTCAGAACATCTTTACCATAAGGTGTATTTGTCACCTTATAGTCTGTCCACTTTGAATCCCACAGACAAAACCCTTCATGGTGCTTGGTAGTTATAACAAAATATTTCATACCTGCGTTCCAAGCCAAGTCTGCCCAAAGTTCCGGATTATAAAGATCAGGGTCAAAATGATCAAAATACTTTTGATAATCTTCATTATTTATTTTTTCTATATTTCTAACCCATTCATGTCGTGCGGGAAGAGCATAAAGGCCCCAATGAATAAACATTCCAAAACGATCTTTTACAAACCAGCTTGTATCACCGGCAGTTTTATAAACATCATACATAAAAAATACTCCTTATTTTCTTTTTACTTAATTATATTATACCATAAATCATTATTTTTTTCCACTTGATAAACCACTAAAATTTTAATAATTTTAAATGTCTTAATTTAATGACAAAAAAAAGTATTTACTAAAAATGCTACCAAATATTATATACTATAAATTCTAAAATATCTACTTTTAAAAATAAGAAAGCAAGCGAAAGCAATTAAGAGCAATTGCTCAGTTAACTACCGATAATGAAGATACTTTTAATAATCTTCTTTGCCAATTGGAAGAAAAATCTTTTAATAGTGCTATTCAATTAATATCTGACTTATTAAAAAACACCGATTAAATCGGTGCTATAATTAAATAAATGCCTAACTTACCTTGAATTTAAACACAAATTTTCAAGGTCATAGCCACTTAGCGAGTTTTCTTTTTGCCAATTTTAAAATAAAAAATAAAAAAATTATTTTTCAAAATTTGAGTGTTTTAAGCACTCTTCTTTTGAAATTATGTCTATACAAATAATATCACTTATTAAGATTTCAAAACAAGCATTCGGACTGCTATCATCTATAACAATTACATCACCATCGTCGTAATCTGTTATTATAGTATAATATTTTCCATAGTAATCTTTATCTTTTGTTTTTATTCTTACATACTTGTTTAGATATTTCTTATCTATTTCTACATATTTTTTAAGCATACTTATTTGCCTCTTATCGGAAAGATATGTGCTCCACCATTTGCCCGAGTAATAACGACAAAACAATTAGTATACATATCATTTTTACAATAAATATATTCATTAATTTTAAAAATAAATCTGCCTTCCCATTTCTTTCCTCTCGATAATACTGTTATTTTCTTATCAGCCCTTCGTAATAATCGACGGCAAAAACTTAATCTATCTTGTTCAGTTGCATTATCTTTAAGAATTATAGTCGTTTTTTCCTTTCCGCTTTTAACTTCGTTCTTATATTCTGTTGTTTCTGGAATATGTTTTTTCTGTTGTCCTTCCTCTAATCTTAACTCTTTTTGTATAAATGTATTATCAACTAATCTTTTCTTATCTTCTTCTGTTAACGGTTCTTTTTTATTTCTTATTATTTGATAACCTATTAATCCAAGTTCCCAACCTACAATCTTTCTTATAAATGAATTCCCCATAATTATTATATTATTTTTCTGTATTTTTCACAAATTTTAAAAGTATTTTCTTTTCTAACTCTAACCAATCTATACCATTACACTCAATATTTAAATCGTCTATATAGTAATCTGCTATAACTTTGCAATTAAAAAGATAAGTTTTTATCGGTAGTTTATTCTTTTTTATAAAAAATATGGCTGGCAATCTATACCAACCATACCTTGCAGTATTTAATCTAAACTCTACTTTGTTAGATAATTCATTAATAACTTGCCTTGCATTAGGTTTTAGTTTATAACCTTTTATTTGTGGAAAAACAACTCTTGAAAAGGTTTTATTTCACTTTCTTGTTTATATATACTACTTAATATACTTGTTCCCGCAAGATATATTTTCATAAATCTAAATACCACTCAATAACTTGCTTAATATAATCTTTATTGTAATTATGTAAATCTCTCATATAACTATCTTTTAATCTTTTGGATATCTCTATTCCTGTTTTGATACCATTACTCTCCAAAGCAACTACTCTTCTAAAACAAGCGTCACAGTCACCACAAGGCTTTCCATCAATAGGGGTATAGCAAGAAAAAGGTTTTAATTGTTTTAAAACAGAACAAATTAAAACAAAATTATTATCACAAATAAGCCTTAATTACTTGACTTTTTTTGTAAATAATAATATAATATAATTAGGTAGTAAAGAAAATTGTTCATCTCTATAAGAGAAAAACACTTATATTCCTTTACTTACTGTTTTAAAATGTATATAAAATAAAACATTTATTCGGAGGATAATATGTACAGAATCGGAAAAGAAGAAATAGACGCTGCCGCAAAGGTTATCTATTCAAAACAACTTTTCAGAGTTGGCGGAGAGCTTCATGAATGTGACAACTTTGAAAAAGAATGGGCAGAAAAATTAGGTGTAAAGTATAGTTTATTGATAACCGGTGGAGGAACCGCAGCATTAACTTCCGCCATTGCCGCTTGTCAAATCGGACCCGGAGACGAAGTTTTAATCCCCGGTTACACTTGGATTGCAACCGCTTCAGCTGTTTTAACCTGTGGTGCCATTCCCGTTATATGTGAAATTGATGAAACACTTACCATTGACCCTGAAGACATCAAACGAAAAATAACTCCTCAAACAAAGGCCATTATCCCGGTTCACATGGCAGGTCACCCCTGCGAAATGGATACTATTTGCCAAATCGCCAAAGAACACGGTCTTTATGTAATTGAAGACTGTTGTCAAAACGACGGTGGAACCTACAAAGGCAAACGCGTAGGAACTTGGGGCGACATGGGCTGTTTTAGTTTTAACTATTTTAAAATAATTTCTTCCGGTGAAGGCGGATGTTTCATTACCAACAATGAAGAACTTTTCCAAAGAGCAGCTTGCTACTGCGACTGTGGTTCTTTCTTTTGGTCTGACATTGAATTCAAATTCCCTGTATTTGTGGCACAACAATTCAGAGCCAACGAAATTCAAGGTGCCATAATGAGAGAACAATTGAAAAAATTAGACTCTATTATTGCCGACCTTAAAAGAGTTAGAAAAACATTAATTGCAGAACTTTCCGACTGCTTAAAGTTTATCCCATCCAAATCTCCCGAAGAAGACACAGGTGTAAACGTAGTTATAGAATTCCCCGACGAAGCTGCAGGACGTGCTTTCTGTGAAAAGATAGGTGCCATTGCCATGATGGGAATTGATCATGGTAAACACATTTTCACAAACTGGACTCCTCTGCAAACAAAAACCGCATATCACGTTCCTGCCATGAACCCATTTAACTTCCCACAAAACAAGGGACTTCGTGCAAATTATGGTGCGGAAGTATGTCCTAAGACTTTGGAATACCTTAAGAAATATGCTTTCGTTGCTATTGATCCGGATTGGACAGATGAAGAGCTTAAAGATATTATTGCCAAATTAAGAGCTGCAGCAAAGTAAATTATAATCAAAAATATAAAATCAATAATCAAAGTCGTGGTGCTACGCACCACTTAGGTGGGGGGGCGACTAAATTTTATAGGTGGCATATATAGGATTTAGAATTCCATCCCCCCGTCAGTTTCATTCCCAAAAAGTTTTCGCTTACGCTTCAACTTTTCGGGAGCCCTTGAAACAATTTCGGACTGCCACCCCCCAAGTTAACGCCTAGGGGGACAGATTTATAATTTGAAAACAATTTTTAATTTAAGGTAAAAAAATGGAATATAGCCAAATAAATGATATGACTTGGGAACAAATTTTAAGAAATAAAGACTGGACATACCCAAGAAGTGTATCAATGCCCTTGCAACCAATAGGTTCACAATACTTTATGCATGTAAACCCTGCCTTTAACATTACGGCAAGAAGTGTTTACCCGGATACTCCTGAACTGGGAGAAAAATCAATTAATTTTTTAAAACAAAAACAAATATATGAACTGGATTTTGCTTTTGACCCATACGCCAAAACCTTTGACCCCAACAGAAGCAAATTTCACAGAATCGATAATCACTCTCCAATTATAGTGGGAGAATATTTAGGTGATGGTTTAAAATTCATATTCACATATTATACCACTCAAACAGAAAAGTATGTCCAAGATATAACAACTGTTGAAGTAAAAATCATTAATACTAACCCTAAAGTAGAAAGCACCGGCCTTATGCAAGCGGAATCTGACGGATATATTCCAAGAGCTCCTTTTTCTAAAAGAGCCACATTATATTTAAAACCTCGGATTTTTACCGATTATTCCGGAACAAACGACAATTATCACCCATTTAGGTTTAACAATAAAAAATGGTCCTATGAAGACAACATGGAACTTGATAACAATTTTCTAAAATTCAAAGACGGAAATATCTTCGGCAAAATCATTGACACTAACATGAATTTTGAAATTGAAAACAAAGAATATGAAAACATAGAAGGTCTTATCAAAATAGAAAGAGGACATGTTCACCCTTCCGACATGAACATAGATCGTCCTTATGCCGACCAAATATTAGAAAAACTTGTCAATGTTCTCAAATTCCAAAAAGAAATTGCTCCCGGCGAAGAATGTTATTTAACTTTTAATATTATATCTAACAGACTTGATAACAGTCCCGCCACTATAAAAGCTTTAGAAAAAACATATAACAAAGATTTAATAATTTCTGACTTTGACAAAGCAAGAGAAGGAAAAGCCACTCTCACTTGTCAAGCCATGGATCTTGAAAACATATTCAAAGCTTGTCAAAATGCTATTTTCCAAATGTGTGTTGATTTTAAAGAACACCATTACCTTCTTCCAACTCAAGGAGGTATAAACGACAGATACTATTGTTGGATTTGGGAAGCTATGCATATGATTGTCCCATTGCTTTCCTTAGGTTATAAAGATATAGTTAAAAGAAGTATTGATTTCATGTTTACCCTACAAGACAGCGGAATCAAACCGGATGGCGAATTTTCTGACTTTGAAGGTGCCATAGGTTCTACCGGCCCAAGATGGATTTGCACAACAGGCTCAGCCGTAAACGCAGCAGCCAAATACTTAATATTTACAAAAGACAAAGATTTTGAAGCAGAATACATGCCAAAAATGAAAAAAGCCGTTGATTGGATATTAAGACAAACGGAAAATACCAAAACTACAGAAAAGGGCAAAAAAGTGGCTTGGTAT
Organism: Abditibacteriota bacterium; assembly: GCA_017445025.1. Lineage (GTDB taxonomy): Bacteria > Armatimonadota > UBA5829 > UBA5829 > UBA5829 > RGIG7931. The sequence continues at coordinate 35,517 of JAFSVJ010000083.1, forward strand.
GGTCTTCTCCCAAGAGGAACCATGAACGATGGTGATTATTGTTATGGCGTTGGGTTCTCAGACCTATACTCTTTCGTGGGAGTCAGAGCCTTTGTAGAAACCCTTAAATCCATAAACAGTCCTTTATATGAAGAATATAAAGCAAAATGTGACGAATATCACAACAATATAAAAGATGCTTTCAAAAAAATAGCAGAGCCTAACGGAAAGATTATCAAATTTGTTCCTTCCGAAAAACAATCTTTTTACGCTGCTTTTGAAAAGGAAGCTGTTTATTTATTCGGAGCGGATATATTCAATCCTTTTGACGAAATTATGTCTAAATTTGCCACATTTTATGAAAATGAATGTGCAAAAGATATATTCTTACACACTGCAAACGAAGAAGAGTCTTACATGGGAACCATTGAAATGACTTTTCAACACTATTATTTATCAACTCATCAATATAAAAAAGCTTTTGTGACTTTGATGGCTAACTTAAAATACGGTATGAGTTGTGACACATATCAAGTCCAGGAAAGATACTCTAAATATGACCCATTTTGGTGTCCATGGCAACCTAACGGTTCCGGCTCAGGAAGAATGATTGAAATGATTAACAAAGCCATTTACTTTGAAACTGAAAAGGAAATCATTCTTTTTGGAGGCTTACCACCCGTATACCTTAAAGAAAACGGTATAACAGAGCTTAAAGATTTAAGAACATCAAAAGGACTTATTACCGTTAAAGCTGAAGCTGTCAATGATAAAATCATAGTATCTCTTAAAGGTGACTATGATAAGAACAAAAAAATAGTTTTGCAAAATGAAGAATTTATATTAAGGTAGAATTATGTTAGATTATCATATACATACTAATTTTTCAGACGGAAGAGATCATTTTAACGAAATGGTCCAAGGAGCTATAGACAAAGGGCTTTCAGAATTTGGAATAAGTGACCACTTTACCATTGTTCCGAGAGACCCCATAAAATACAATATTGACCCGTTTTGGACACATAAGCATTCAGAATGTAACACCTTAACCATGGAATTTGTCCCCGGTGGTTTTTGTGAAGGCTACTCCATGAACAAAAGCCGATTGGGGGACTATTTCTATACAATTAATCTAAAAAAGGAAGAAGTTAAGGATAAACTAAACTTAAAGGCAAGTTTAGAGTTGGAATATTTTCCGGAGAATTGGGATGAAATGATAAAACTTGTCAATGAATATCCTCTTGACTATATTATAGGTGCTGTTCATAAAAACCCTGAGGGAGATTGGTATAAACATATCTGTGATCCGAATTGCTATAAAGACTTTACGGAAGAAGAATATATAGATTTTGCAAAGAAAAACATTGAAATCATAATCGATATGGTTAAGACCGGCAAAAGCCATATAGTGGCCCACCCGGAATGTGTTTGTATGTATAGAAAGATGAAAGATTGGTCTGCAATGTATGACCATTTTTCTGTTCTTGTAAAAGCTGTCAAAGATAATAACATGTGTATAGAAATGAACTGTTGGGAACACCCGGAAAACCAAGACTCTAACCTTTTCTTATACAAAGAATGCGGAAGACTTGATATTCCTGTTATTATAACCAGTGACGCTCACTGGGTAAAATATATTAACTGTGGATTTGAACTTGGTATGAAATGGCTTAAAGAAGCCGGTGTTAAACACACAGCCACCTACCATAAATGTAAAAAAACTATAAAAGAAATAAAATATTAGTTATGGGGTAAAATGTTAGATTATCACACACATACTACGTTCTCTGACGGAAAGGATACATTAGATAGTTTTATTCAAAGTGCAATAGAGAATGGAATTACAGAATTAGGTATAAGCGACCATTATGCTTGCGTGCCAAAGGATATTATCAAACTTAAAGAAGATCAAAGTTTATCGGAAAAACTTAAAAAATACGATCCCACAAAATTAGAAATAACCAAAGAAGGCTTTTGCGACGGATACTCTATAAAAAAGAGTGTATTGAAGGATTATTTTTCTGAAATAAATTCAAAAAAAGAAGAGGTCAAAGACAAACTCGTTTTAAAAATAGGAATAGAGCTGGATTATTTTCCGGAAAACTGGGAAAATGTAATTTCCTTAATTAATAAATATCCTATTGATTATATAATCGGTTCCGTTCATAATAACCCTGAGGGGGATTGGTATAAACATATTTGTTATCCTGATACATATATAGGTATGACAGATAATGAATATGTGGAATTTGCTCAAAAAAATATAGAACTGATTATAGATATGATAAATACAGGTAAATCTCACATTGTGGCTCATCCCGAATGTGTATGCGGAACAAAAAAAATGAAAGACATTTCTAAAATGTATGATCATTTTTCTGCTCTTGCGAAAGCTGTCAGTGATAATGATATGTGCATTGAAATGAACTGTTGGGGACCTGAAGAAAACTTGGATCCTAACTTATTTTTATATAAAGAATGCGGAAGGCTTAATATACCTGTTATAATAACCAGCGATGCTCATTTTATCACAGAACTAAGACGGGGCTATATTAAAGGTATGAAATGGCTAAAAGAAGCCGGTGTAAAATACACTGCCACATACGATAAATGTCAAAAGAGTGTAAAGGAGATCAAATACTGATATGAATAATTTCTCTTTTAAAGATATTAATAATAAATCTTGGTTCAAATTATTAACCGAAGAATTTCCTTATGAAAGGCCAAAAAGCGTATATATGAGGATTCATCCTCCCCTATCACCTTACTATATGCAAGCTTATCCTTCTTTAAACTTAGCTTCAATGTGCGTATATTCAGAACCTGCAAAAGGAAATATAATTGATGATATCTGGCACAGAAAAATATATAATATCTGTTTTGCTTTTGAAGAAGAACCGGCTATAGCCGATATAAACAAAACAAAATTTAAAAGAATCAATAATTCTACCCCTATTTATGTTGGCGAATATGTTTTTGATGGATTAAAATACACTTTTACCTATTACAGTGACACTTTCAAAGAAAAAGGACAGGATACAGTTTGCGTAGAGTGTAAAATAGAAAACTTAGGTTTGGTTGACTATAAGGCTGTGGTTCGTATGAAACCGGGCTATTATCCCTTTGACCATTATTATCTAAATCATTACAGAAGTTATAAATGGGATGTTACAAGATTTCCAAAAGATAATAATTGCACTTTAAAAGATAATATCGTTTATTTAGAAAACAAAGAACTTGCCAAAATATTTGACACAGACATGAATTATTTTTTGGAAGAGAAATTTATTTCCACTAATGTAGACATGAGAGTTGTTGATACGATTAATCCTATTATCAACTTTACTTGTGAACAAACAGTAAATCAAATACTTCCGGAGATTAATAACTGTATTAAATTTAGCAAAACCCTTAAGCCTAAGGAAACTTGCTATTTCAAATTTAATACAATCAGTAATTTTAATTATGAAAATAAAGAAATTAACCATGAAGCTCTTAATAATATTTTATCCGTTGATAAAATTATTGAAAAATACAGTAAACTTAATGATAATAAAGCATCTCTTAAGTTTAGTGAATTTAATATTGAAGATATTTTCTATTCAAACATTTACAACATTTATCAATTATGTATAGATTTTCCTGATGTAGATTATATATATCCAACTCAAGGTGGTATAGGTGAACGTCACTTAATGTGGCTTTGGGAAGCATACTTTATGCTTGAACCTATGATGAGATTAGGTCACAAAGACCTTGTTCGAGGTGCATTGGATTACATTTTCTCTATGCAAGATTCGCCTTGTAAACCGGACGGAAGATTTACAGACCTTGACGGAGCTATAGGAACAACAGGACCTCGTTGGGTCAACACAACAGGAACTGCCATAAGCTTTGCTTGCGAATATTATAATTTGACCAAAGACAAAGAATTTTTAAACAAATATTACAATAATATCATAAGAGCGGGAAAATGGATTTTAAGGCAAATAAATGCCACAAAAGTTAAGGATGAATCAGAACTTAAAACTATTCAATTCGGACAAGAACTTGAAATCCACGGCAATTGGGATGTATCCGTTTCCCAAGAAACAAATTTAGACACAAGCAAATTAGATAAGGTGCCTTATTACGGACTTATGCCTTACGGAAGAAGCAATGATGATGACTTTGGCTATGGTGTTGCATTTACAGATTCATATACTTACAGAGGTCTTGCCAACTTAACAGAATTGTTAAAAAGCAATAATGATCCTTTATATGAGACTTTTTCAAAAGAACTTAATGAGTATAAAGAAAACATTGCCAAAGCTTTAGAATTGACCCAATCAAAAGAAGGAAACATTCCTCGTCTTATTCCCACTCTCGATGCTAAAGTGGGTCCTGACTTTGAGAATATATGCGGTTGCACAAACCTAATTTATAACCAAGCTGTTGATACCGATTCGAAGATAATTAAAGATTATATTAAATATTTTGAAGAAAAGAGATTTTATGATTACTTCCCGGGACGTGTAAATGATAATACCATTTATACAGGTTGCATAGAATTGTATCTCCAAACTTATTATATTCAAGCAAGGGAATATAAAAAAGCTTGGGAATGCTTAAATATGGCTTTTAGATTTGGTATGACAAAAGAAAATATCGTTCAAGAAAGATTTTGCCTTACAGATCCCTTTTACACACCATGGCAGCCCAACGGCTCCGGCTCCGGCAGAATTCTCACAATGATAATAAATGCTATATGTTACGAAACAGATAATGAGATTATATTATTTGGCGGTGTACCTTATGAATGGCTTGCGGAAAATGGCACAACAGAATTAAATAATCTTTGGACCGAAAAAGGAAAAATATCAATTAAAGCAACTTATGAAGATAATGTGATAAAAGTTAATATTTCCGGAGATTATGACAAAAATAAGAAGATTATTGTTCAAGATGATAGATTTGTTATCACTGATTTGTAAAATAATATAAATTGTGATAAAATATAATTAAGTGATATAATAAAAAAGCATAATATAAAAGAGGACTTATTTATGAAATTTTTTGATTCCAACATTTTAGTGGGAAGAAAAACCGTTAAGGATTACACTCCCATTGAAAATGAAGCTGAACTTTTGGCTATTATGGACGAACATGGTATTGACAAAGTTTTAATTACACATGCAGACCAAAAAAATGTTCATCCCGAATACGGAAACCAAATTGCCCTTGACTTTTCAAAAAGCGACAGAGTAGAAAAAATGTTTGCTTTGGTTCCCCCCGCAACCTGTGAATTTGACTATGATGTTTTCTCTTATATGAAAGAAAACAAAATAAAAGCTGTTACAGCTTTCCCAAAATATATGAACTTCTTTCTCAACAAAGTTGCCATGGGCAAAATGATGGACGAAATTGTTGAAAGGAAAATTCCTATCGTTCTTTCTTTATGGGGTGACGTAGAATGGCAAGATGTTTATGACTTTATGAAGGACTTCCCCGAAGCTACAGTTATTTTAAAAGACCTTTACGATTGGTCTCAAAACAGATATTTTTATCCGCTTCTCGTTGCATATAAAAATTTCTATATGGAAACCAACAAATTAAGTTTGGTTGCCGGCGGTATTGAAGACGCAACAAAACATTTCGGTTCAGAAAGATTTATATTCGGAACCGCATACCCACGTTGTTATATATCCGCTTCAAAGATGGATCTTATGCACGCAAACATAAAAGACAAAGACAAAGAAAACATTGCATTTAACAACTTGCAAAGACTTCTTGATAATGCAGATTTAAGTTAAGGAGAGACACAATGACTTTTAAAGAAAAAATGATTACATACGGAAAAGTTGAAGACTGTCCTATTATTGATATGCACGCCCACTGGTATAAATTTTACGGTGCAGCATTGCCTAAAACTTCTGTAGAAGATTCTCTTGTGCTTTTTGAAGATTCAAATGTTAAAAAATTTGTTTTTGCCGCTCACTCAGCTATGCACAGTCCTCATTTAGGCAACCAAAGCTCCTTAGATATAGCAAAGCAAAGACCTGATATATTTAAAGTTCTTTATTCCATAAACCCAAACTATCCCGACGACATTGAAAAAGACTTAAAGGATTGGGACAAACACGGAGATATAGTGGTAGGTTTCAAAGCTCTTGCTGACTATCACAAAATAGCTCTTGACAGTGGTGCTTACGATGCAGCCTTTGAATATGCCAATGAAAAAGGATGCTATTTCCTATTCCACACTTGGAAAAGCCCCTATGACGGATACAAAAACATTAAATATGTTTTGGACAAATATCCAAATATCAAAGTTTCCACAGGTCATTCCCTCCACGGCAATTGGGATATCTCAAGACAATACTGTTTAGACTATGAAAACTATTATTTTGATGTGGTAGCTCTTCCTGACGAAAGAGAGGTTATAGAAAAATGGTTCTCCGAACCTAAAGTTGTAGATAAAATGTTCTTTGGAACAGACTATCCTTGGTTCTCATACCATTACTATATCGGTGCAATGCTTGACACAGGTCTTGACGAAGAAAGTTTGAGAAAAGTATTCTATGGCAATGCTCAAAGAGTATTTCCTTGGGCAAGATAATCAGAGGACATTAATGACTTTTAAAGAGAAAATGCTTAAATATGGCAAGATTAACGATTGCCCTATTATAGATATGCACGCTCATTGGTATAAATTCTATGGTGCAGCTTTACCTACAACTTCCCTTGAAGATTCCCTTAAACTTTTTGAAGATTCCAATGTTAAAAAAGTAATTATCTCTTCACATCTTGCCTGTGAAAGTCCTATTTTTGGTAATCAAGCAAGTATAGATATTGCCAAACAAAAACCGGATATATTCAGAGTTATGTTTAATATAAACCCTAATCATCCTGATGTAATAGAAAAAGATATAGCAAATTGGGATAAGTATGGTGATATAGTTGTAGGATTTAAAGCTTTGGGAGATTATACTAAAATTCCTTTTGATTCCGGAGCCTTTGATACTGCCTTTGAATATGCAAATGAAAAAGGTTGTATGTTTTTATTACATACATGGGGGAAAAGTCCTTATAACGATTCCAAAAACGTTAAATATGTTTTAGACAAATACCCCAATATTAAAGTTTCCGCAGGTCACTCTATTCACGGTGAATGGGAAACATCAATGCATTTTGCTCTTGATTATGAAAACTATTATTTTGATATAGTTGCTATCCCTGATGAAAGAGAAGTTATAGAAAAATGGTTCTCCGAACCTAAAGTTGTAGATAAAATGTTCTTCGGAACGGACTATCCTTGGTTCTCATATCACTACTATATAGGTGCAATGTTGGACACAGGTCTAAACGAAGAGAGTTTGAGAAAAGTATTCTACGGCAACGCTCAAAGAGTTTTTGAGTGGGCGAGATAATTTTGTTATAATTTTGAAATTATAAAATATATTTTTAGGAGAAAAAAATGGCAGGAACATACAGATTTTCCTTTGGTCCTTGGAATGTTCACGAAGGTGAAGATCCATTTGGACCACGAGTAAGAGAAACTATACCTTTTGAAGAAAAGGTAAAATTTGCGGTTAAAGCAGGATTTGGTGCTATTCAATTCCACGACGATGACGCAGTAGACGTGACACTTCCTATTGCAGAGCAAAACAAAAAATTGGCAGAGCTTAAGAAAATGCTTGACGACAACGGGTTGGAAGCAGAATTTATTGCTCCAAGACTTTGGTTTAACCCTCACACGATTGATGGTGGTTGGACAAGCAACTCTGCCGAAGACAGACAATACGCTATTGACAGATGTAAAAGAGCTGTTGATATTGCTAAAGAATTAGGCACTGACAGACTTGTTCTTTGGCCGGCAAGAGAAGGATCTTATGTTAGAGAAGCAAAAGACTCTAAATTGGCTTACGATAGATTTGTAGAACTCTTAAACATTCTTCTTGAGCACGACAAAACTATAAGGATATTAGGTGAAATGAAGCCAAACGAACCCTGTGACAGCACTCTATCCCCTACCACAGGTCACTTCTTAGCTCTTGCTTCAAGAACCATAGACCCTGACAGAGTAGGTATTCTCATTGAGTCAGCTCACGCTATGCTTGCAAACTTAGAGCCAAGTGACGAAATGGGTATGGCACTATCCTTTGGTAAACTTTGGGGTATTCACCTTAATGACCAAAACGGTCTTAAATTTGATGAAGATAAGACTTTTGGAACTGCTAACCTTAACAAGGCTTTCTCACAGGTTTACATCCTTGACAAATACGGATACGGAAACAACGGAGAATATGTAGGTCTTGACATTAAAGTTTTAAGAACTCAAAAACAAGATGTTTCCTTTGCTCACCTTGCAAATTCAAAAGCCATCTTTGAAATGTTGGTAGAAAAAGTTCGTTCATGTGACCAAAAATACATTGACGAATTAATCGCCGCTCGTGACTACGAAGAATTATCATTCTACATTCTCAAAGTTATTATGGGCAAAGCATAAATTAAAAAAAAATCCCCCCCAAACGGGGGGATTTTTATTGATTTGCATCGCAAATTTAAAATCAAAAATCAAAATCGTGGTAGTTCGCACCACAAAGGTTGGCGAGCTCTTGGGTTATAGCGAGCTCTTATATATCGCCCTCCTTGATTTGTTCGCCTTCGCTCCAAATCAATGGATCTAGTCAAAATCTTTAGTGATAAAGATTTTTGCCATCGGTCACCGAAAAATCATAGATTTTCCGGCTCTTTGGGATTTTTATACTCAAGACAAAAAAATCATTTTGCCGACACCGGCAAAATGATTAATAAATACATATTTTTTATTTGTTATTCAAAATCAAATTCTAAATCTATACTCTCCCCTTCTTCTAATTTAACTCCGTCAACAAATTCAATTAATTGACCCATAACAGACAGTTCATTGATTTCAATTTCACCGTATAGGACATTTAGTGTGGCTTTATTTTCTTCAAGGTTAATTTCTATATTACCCCACGCTTTTCCCACAGACCAGAAATAATTTTTCTTTTCGGTAGTAAATTGATATAACTCTAAACCTTTATATTTCTCGTCCCAAGCCATATTTATATCCTTTAACTCTACAGGGTTAAAAGAAATAAATTTCTTTGCCATATCATATTTAAATCCTGAAAGTGTATTAAGGGCTGAGAAACTTGCCATACTTCTGGCATAATTATTTCCGCACTCCATCTCATCCCAAGGATTTCTGTTAAAGCCTTGATACTTATCTCGAACAGCTTTAAACATCTCAAGTCCTTCACATAAAAAGCCCTCTTGCATAAGCAAAATAGCATTAGAATACTCAAAACCGTTCATACACTCTTCGCTGTAAACAATGGGAATTACGGGACGATAAACATTTTTAGGATAATTACAAATCAAAGTTCCCTTTTCATCGTTTAAAGCAAAAACTCTGTTAGGGTTGAAAACATCTCTCATAGACTTTTTAAAATTAATATTATACAAGCTCTCACAGGCACTGTGGAGTTTGTCCTCATCAAAGATTTTTCCCAAGCCCACATTATTTGCGTGCCATTGAGCCAAACATTGATCGATTATAGAACCTTCCCCTATTTGATACTTAATCTCTTCATGCTCACTGTCCCAATATGTATCTATTATTTCTTGGTGAACTTTTTCATCATAATACTTATAAAAATCTTTATTCTTAAGGTCTATCTTTTGAATAAAATATTTTCCGTTAAAGAGAGTATTTAAACAGGTCTTTGCTTTTTCAAACATTTCTTTATACTCTTTGGCTTTATCATTATCGCCCAAATAATCTGCCATTTCAATACAAGCCTTTAGGGCAAGAGTATAAAAGCCTTGTAGCCAAGAAGAAGGACCGAAAAGCTCCATATCAAGAGTGTGATGTTGTCTTCCCTCTAAAAGACCGTCTTTATCATAATCCCATTTATCAGCATTATTTTCACTCCAAGCATAGTCCATGGCACCTTTAATTCTGTCCCAATATTTTCTAAGCCACTCATCATCTCCGGAGATTTTCCACTCTCTGTAAGATTTTATAATCTCACCCATTTGTCCGTCCACACAGGCACGGAATTTGGTCACGCCTATTCCTAAAGGTGTTCGTACTCTAAAGCCCATTCTTCCGTTATCATAAGAATAATCAAACATAACTTCTCTGATACTTCTTTCAAGGTCAGGAAACAGGAAAGGCATGGCATAGGCATAGTTCCACACATGTTGACAAATTCCTTCACAGGCTCCATCTTGTGCAAAAGATCCTTCAAAAGCATAAAACTCACCGGTTTCCAATCTTGAAGTGGTGGGACTTCTCAAAACAGAGATGTTAGCGGAAACTCCGTCTATAATATAGGAAGGCAAGGTAGATGCAAAAAGTGTATCTTTAAAAAGTTTTGTATACTTATAAAACTTATCCCATTTACCGTAAACATATTTTGCAACATCATTTGAACTTTCCCAAACTGTGGCATAATAATTCTTCCACCTTGGAGTGTCTTCCTCAAAATCATAATCCGCAGGTCTTGGAGTGAAAGCCATATCATCCGGGTCAATGGGATTATACCAATATTTATAGAAAATGGGATAATACCAAGTAATTATAAACTTAAACTCTCTTTCTTCACCCGGGTTGATTTTTATGGAAGAAGCCACAAGTGCATGGTCGTGAACTCCGTCACGAATTTCATCATATACTCTATTTTTAAGAGGTCCGAATTTATTTAAATCATCCCAATATACATTAATGGTATCAAACCATCTGCCCCTGAAAGAAAATTGTTGATATGAAAGATTATCCCCAATTGCGCTTAAAGACATATTTCCGGCTTCTATGGTTTTGTTTTTAGACTTGCCCCCTGGAAACATAGTAATGGTTGTCAAATTTTCTTTAACTGATACTTCATGTTTTGAACTTTGAAAAGCCGGGTTGCCCAACATTCCTGTCACTTGATATGTTAAAGGTTTATCCGTATCATTTAAAACTTTGAAAATAAAACAAGCACAAGGGATTGAACTGTCTTTGGAATTTTGAGGGATTAAAGGATTAAAAGCTGTCATAGAAACCTTACCGGGGAAAGTATCATCCATAAAATTTATGGTTGCAATGGGATATTCCCCGATAAATTCACTGTCTTTAAAATGAGGAACACCTGCCATACTTTGGTTTGGAACACCGCTTCCGTTGGTGGTTCCCTGATAAGACTTATTATAGTCGCTGTTAAGAGCTCTGATATCCAAAACCCTGTTTTCATCTTCAACTTTTATGGAAAAATGAGAATAACCGTTTATACTGTCTTTGTTTGGTCTGTTATAGATTTCCCAGTCCCACAATCTACCGTTTCCGGTAAAACCTATGGAACCTGTTCCTATTCCACCTAAGGGAAAAGATATTTCTTGTGTGTTTTTACCTGTATATTTCATAATTTTCTCCTTTATTTAATGAAAATGCAAACTATATCATAAAGCGGTTTGCTTAATGCAAAATGCAAAATAATTGTGGTGCTTCGCACCACTAAGGTTGGCGGACTTTAAACTTTACAGTCGCTCTATAAAATTTAGACGTCGTTGAATGTGTCCCCCTATTTTGCAAAGCAAAATGGGGGGGTGGCATTTGCGAAGCAAATGACGGGGGGATTAAGTGATTTTTTGATAAAAAAATCACATTTTGCGTAGCAAAATTAATTATTATTCATTTTTCATTAAATTTTGCATTTTGCATTATGCATTATTCATTATAAATTTGCCACCGTCAAATTTAATTTCTCGGGTCAACTTTATATTTAGTTCCGTCAAATTTCATATCTTTAATAGGTCCTAAAAATAAAATTCCAAAGGACCAAAAATATCAATTTTTCACAAGAAATATGGAATGTAGTCGTCGACTGTAGCACCACAGAATAAGGTTATTTTTTAAAGGCATTAGCCATTTAAAAAATGTTCTTAGGCGAGGAGCGTCAAGAAGACACGAAATGACATATTTCGTTAAGTGAAAAATTAGAGATTTTTGAGGGATTTGGGATTTTATTTTATATTTCTCGGGTCAACTTTATATTTAGTTCCGTCAAATTTCATATCTTTAATAGGTCCTAAAGTTAACTCTCTTGTTGTTAGATATCCTATAATGTCTTCAGAAAGGATCGGCTCTCTCTTTGAGAGTCTGCTATTACCTAAAAAGTCATTTTGGATAAACTCATAAGCAAAGACTTGATTATTAACCAAACATCCGGAAAGTGGCATTACAAAACTGTTAAGATCTTTTGGACAAGTTAAAGCAATGGTTAGATTATCTTCATCAAAATCAACCTTTATATCTTCAATTTTGGAGTTTTTATCAAAACCTTTCTCTTGCCATCCGATAAAATCATATCTTCCGTTATTCTCCGGAACAGAGGTGCTTTGCATAAGGAAAGGGGTTTTCTCTATCTCTCCTTCTTCATTTATATCCTTAGAGTCTCCTTCCCCCTTTTGAGGCATAGAGAGCAAAGGACCATATAAATTGTAATCTATTACAGAATACTTAGTTGCTGTAGTAGTGTATCGCACTCCTCCGGTTAAAATATTACCACAAATAAAATGTTCGTCTTCAAAAACCAAACCCGGAGGATTAAACCTTGCTTTATCTCCTTGGTATATATCTAACAATGTTCCGCTTTTGGCATTTGCAACTATATTTTGAACAATATATAATTTATCCGCATCGGTAGAATGAATTCCGTTAATATCTGTATTTAAAATTATATTGTTATCAATAAGAACAGGTCCCGGGGATATTTCCATAAAGACTCCCCCAAAAGTTTTGTCAAGGCAATTATATACAAGATTTTGAGTCACTCGTGAATTTGAAACCCAACCGTCAAACCATATACCGGGTCCATTATCTATATTTCTTATAATATTTCGTCGAACTATAGAACCCATAACTCTATGTAATTTAATTCCTGCAATTTCACAATGTTCAAAGAGGGGCAAATAACCAATATTTTCAATTAAATTATCCTCAATAAGAATGTTTTGATTACAACCTGCATGCCAACCGCAAATGCCTGTAATACCACAATCATATATGTGACAATTTCTCACAATATTATTGCCAAGGGGTTGTCCTTCAGCCATCTCCCACCATTGACCGCCAATATCCATTCCTGTGGCGTTGCAGTGACCTATTTCACAATTTTCTATAATAAAGTGATTGCCTAAATAAGTGCTGACTGCCCCCTTTTGAGGAGTTGGGATAAAAGCACCGTTTGCACAGTGTAGAAAAGATATTCCGCTAACAATTATATATTGTGAAAACTTATTTTTGGGAGTAAAGAGTTGCTCTCTTGCTGATGCTTCAAAGGTTTGTCCTATGGGATTTATACCTTCTGAAGGAATATAAAAAACTTTTCCGGCCTCAATACAAAAAGTATTTTCCTTAAGCTCTTCTGTTTTTAAAACCTGAGGAATTCTCTTTCCCTTTAAAAACAATTGACCTCTCTTGAGATTATAACCATAATCACATTTTGGAGGAAACCCAAAATTATATTTACCGGGATCTTGAACCATATTCACTTTATCAAACTGACTGTTTTTTAGAAAATCAGGAATAGGAGCAACAAAACAGCCTGTTTCCAAAGACCAATCCGGTTTCCACTCAAAAGACCCTTTTACTATAACCTTTTCACCCTCTGCTCCAAAAAAGCCAATCATTTTTATGGAACTTTCACCGGTATTTATGGGATTAATGGTTTCTCTGTAAGTCCCCTTATGAATAATAACTCTTTCACCTGCTTTTAGAACCTGTGCAGCGTGATTTATGGTTTTCCAAGGTTTTTCTTTAGTGCCGGGATTTTTATCATTGGCATTTTTATTTTCACAAGCAACATGATAAGTCTTTGACCAAACAGGAGAAGATTCCCAACTGTAAAACACATCACCTACGGGAAGCCTATCATTTTCAGGGTGATTTGTTAAAGCAAAGCTACAAGTAGCTATAAAAGATATAAGTAATAGAAATACAATTTTTTTCATTCTATTTTTTCCTTATTTATTTCTTTTAAAAATAAGTTATATTCTTTTTGGACTGTTTCAAAGTTCTCATCATATACTTTTCTGACTTCACAAGTGACATTTTCGGCAAGTTTCTCTATATCAACATTGATGGGACCAAGCTCTGTAGTCATACTTGTAGCATTAAGCCCCTCCGGAAAATCTGTAGAATAAACATTTATTCCTATTCCCACGATTATATATGGTTTTGTGTCAAAAAATTCAGCTTCGCATAAGATTCCACAGATTTTTTTACCATGAACATAAATATCATTGGGAGCTTTTATATCCCCTTTAATGCCATAGGAATTTAAAACTCTTCTGACACCGACACAAGAGATTATGGCATAAGTATATAGTTTTTCTATATCCGGACATGGTAATGAAAAGGTAAGAAGCATATTTTTTCCCTTATCACTATACCACTTGGAATGGAGTTTCCCCCTGCCTTTGGTTTGATAGGAAGCGGTAATCATAAAATCAAGGTCACCCTGCTTTATCAATTCCTTTGCATAATCCTGAGTGCTTGTTATTTCTTCAAAATGTATTTTTTTCATAAATCAATTTCTGCTTTATAATTTTTAATTTGCCAACGCAAATTTATTAAACTCTTCTATAATTTTATTTGGCTCTTCTTTATATATCTTTCTTGCCTCGAGAGTTATCTCTTCTCCAAATTCTTGAAGATTAAGGTCAAGTTTTTCAAGTTCCTTAATCATGCTTGTAGCATTAAGCCATTTTGGAAAATCTTTTGAAAACACATTAATTCCCACACCAACAATAATATATGCTTTCTTCTCAAAGAACTCAGCTTCACATAAAACAGAGCTGATTTTCTTACCCTTTACCAAAATATCATTGGGAGCCTTTATATCTGCGGAAATGCCATACTTTTTTAACACTCTCCTAACTGATATACAGGCTATTTTCAAATATAGGTCTATTTTATCAGCCTTAGGGCAAGGTAAAGTAAAACTTAAATGACAATCTTTTTCTCTTTGACCATACCAATCAGCCCCGGGTTTCATTCTTCCCTGACTTTGAAAATCGGCGGTTATCATTATATCAAATTCACCAACCTTGACCAAACTCTTTGCCATATCGTTGGTGGAAGTGACATCTTTAAAATGTAATTTTTTCATAATAAAACCTTTTTTTAAAAATCTACATTTTCAATAATAGCTTTTCTGTTTTCAAACCTTGCGGTTCGTCTAATATTATATTTTCTAAATAATGCTTTGGCATCTTCCACATAATAATCTATATAACCTGTGTTGTGGGCATCTGTTGAAATTATAACAGGTATATCATAATCTGCTATTATTTTAATAAAATCTTCTCTAGGATAAAATTCTTCTACAATATGAGGGATATATTGGTTGATTTTCGGCTTTTTCTTAATGGTATTAATTTCCGTCACCAAACCTCTTTCTTTACAAACCTTTAGACATTCAATTAAATATTCACTGTAATCCTTATCATTTAATGCTCCCCATCTCTCATAAGTATCAAAATGAGCAACTATATCAATGTCCCCATATTTACACATATAATATTGATTTTTCCAAAACTTTATAATATTTTTATCCTTTTCGTCCTCTGTAAACTTATCCCATACTCCGTAAATACCCACATCCCAATCATCTACAAAATGTAATCCGCCTATAATGTAATCTAAGGGATATTTATTGATTTCTTCCGATTCCTTATTAAGCATAGAAGGTAAATTTTCCAATTCAACCCCTATCTTAACGCTTATTTTATCAGTGTATTTTTCCTTTAGAGATAATAATTCTTTGGTATAATCTCCAAAGTCATTAATACTCCACTCCGGCACAGTCCCGTCATACCAAATGGCAAAATGATCGGAAACACCAAATTCGTCTAAATTATGATCTATTGCGGAAAGAATCATTTCCTCACAAGTATGACTACCGTCACTAAAAGTTGTATGATTATGATATGAAAACATAAATTTAAATTCTCCCTATAGTTAATTGACCTGACCCTCCTTAAACTCAAATTTGCCAACGCAAATTTGGTTTTCAAGGAGGGAGGACTGGCTAGTTTTGTTCGCTTAGGGGGACAGATTTTCTACTTTATATTTTTAATATAAAATTTTCTATTTTAGAAATAGGTTCATTATACATTCTTAACTTTTTTTAAGTCTACGATTCGGTCTCTTAGCATTGCGGCAGTTTCAAAATCCAAATCCTTTGCGGCTCTTTTCATTTCCTTTTCAAGTTTTTGAATATATGTTGGGATATCATCTATCTTTATAACATCTACAGGCTTATGTTCATGGGTTGTGGGAATGTTAAAAGCACTTATTTGGTCACGAACAGCTTTCACAATGGTCTTAGGCACAATTCCATGTTTTTTATTGTATGCTTCCTGAAGTTCTCTTCTTTTCTTTGTTTTCTCAATAGCTATATTCATAGAATCGGTAATTTTATCTGCATACATAATAACCTTTCCGTTAACATGTCTTGCAGCTCTTCCGATGGTTTGAATAAGAGATGTTTCACTTCGGAGAAATCCTTCCTTATCCGCATCCAAAATAGCCACAAGGGAAACTTCAGGCAAATCCAACCCTTCTCTTAACAAATTAATACCTACCAAAACATCATAAACCCCCAGTCGCAAATCACGAAGTATTTCCGTTCGCTCTAAGGTTTTTATATCAGAGTGAAGATAAGCAACTTTTATGTTTAAATCTTGAAGATAGGATGTTAAATCCTCCGCCATACGCTTGGTTAAAGTAGTGACCAAAACCCTTTCCTTTTTCTCCACTCTGACAGAGATTTCGTTTATAAGGTCATCGATTTGACCTTCACTTTTTCGCACCTCTATTTCAGGATCTAATAATCCTGTTGGCCTAATTATCAATTCGGCGGTATTTTGTGTTTTTTCATTTTCGTAAGGACCGGGAGTGGCAGAAACCCACACCACTTGATTGATTAAGCTTTCCGTTTCTTCAAATCTTAATGGTCTGTTATCAAGAGCAGAAGGAAGCCTAAATCCATATTCCACCAAGTTTTCTTTTCGGGAACGGTCCCCGGCATACATAGCCCGAAGTTGCGGAATGGTTTGGTGAGATTCGTCTATAAATAAGAGATAATCCTTAGGGAAATAATCAAGCAAACAGTGAGGTCGCTGACCGGGTTTTCTTCTGTCCATTATTCGAGAATAGTTTTCAATACCGCTACAATAACCCAGCTCCCTAATCATTTCCATATCCATCTTTGTTCTCTGCTCAATTCTTTGAGCTTCAATAAGCTTGTTTTGGTCTTTAAAGAATTTTATTCTCTCTTCCATTTCTTCTTCAATTTCTTTAAGACAATCTTCAAGCTCATCAAATTCGGTAACAAAGTGAGTTGCGGGAAAAACATACACAGAATTTCGTTTTTCAAGTACCTTTCCCGTCACAGGGTTGATGATAGAAATGGTTTCAATTTCATCCCCAAAAGTTGATATTTTGATAATATCTTCAGAGTCAATGGGCTGTATTTCCAAAACATCTCCCCTAACTCTGAAAGTTCCTCTGTCTAATGCATAATCATTACGGGCAAACTTCATTTGGACCAAACTTTTAAGAATATCATCAAAATCAATAGTTCCACCTACGTTAAATTCAATAGTATTTTTAAAATATGATTCTTTTGAACCTATTCCGTAAATACAACTGACGGATGCAACAACAATAGTGTCTCTTCTTGAAAGAACTGCCCGAGTGGCACTGTGACGAAGCCTGTCTATTTCATCATTTATGGATGAATCCTTTTCTATGTATAGGTCATTTTCAGGGATATAACTTTCAGGCAAATAGTAGTCATAGTATGAAACAAAATATTCCACTTGGTTGTTTGGGAAAAATTCTCTAAACTCAGAACAGAGCTGAGCTGCAAGGGTTTTATTGTGTGCAATAACAAGTGTAGGTTTTTGGACCTTTTGAATAATGGAAGCCATGGTATATGTCTTTCCCGATCCTGTGACCCCTAATATATTTTGATACTTGTATCCTTGTTTTATGCCTTTTGCAATGGCTTCTATTGCTTCCGGCTGACTGCCCGCCGGTTTATATTCCGATATTAATTCAAATTCTCGCATGGTTAATTTATCTTACTATAAATATATGGTATCAAAACTTCTGCCCACATTTCTGCGTGTTTTTTAAGGCCTTTGGGGCTGAAATGGATCCCCTCTCCGTCAAAATCTCTGTTATCTCCAAGAAGAGTATCTGTATCCGGGCCTCTATATACCACACTATCGCTAATAAGCCGTTCTTGGTCATCTCGAACATTTTGCCAGAAGAAATTGGGAGGGCAGAAAGTAGCTTTTGCCATAAACCAAGGGATATACCAACCGGCTATTTGCCTACTTGTTTCTATAATGCAATTCATTCTTTGGTAATACATTCCCGCCTCAGAATCCCCGTCACTTTCACCTTGGTGCCAAATAACACAGCGAAAACCTTCTTTTCCTAACCACAAAACTCTTTTCATAAAATAAAAAAACAGATTTTCTTTTGGATTAACATTGGGATCGATTAAAATATCAGCATAAGGTTGCCACTGAGTTGAAGAAGTTCCGCCCCAACCTGTAGAAGCTATTCCGATGGGAACTTTAAACTCTTTATATAAAATATCACCTAAAGATGGATATATGCTTCCGAAAGGGGTTTTATCGTGAACGCCCAGTTGGGGATCGTTACCAAGTTGCCAAAAAACGCCGTCGGTGGAAGATACCATTCCGGTCTCTGTTTCCGTTCTGTATTGACCGCAATTTGTGGAATTTGATTGACCTGCAGCAACTATAATCTCCCCTACACCAACTTTAGATGCACAGTAAGTTGAATCTCCCTTATCTGTTGTATAAGTAATGATAACTCTATACCAACCACCTGAAGGAACAGGGACTTTTTCAAGAAAAGCTCCATATACATTTCTCTTTATCTCTGTTTCAATATCTACTTTTTCACCATTTAAATCCTTTCCGGTTATTTTAGCTTTTAGGGCTGATACATTTTTTGTGCATCCGGAAAACTCTATAAAACCTTCATCCTTAGATGTCCTCTGAAATACCTGATAATTTACAGGTGAATAAACAACAATATTTCCTAACATTATAAACCTCTAAAAATATAACATCCCCTAATAAAGATGTCATTAAAAATTATAATTCAAAAGATGTAAAAATCTCGGAAGAAGCTTGTAAACCATCCTTTGAGATGGCATTTACATAAAAGACCTTAGCTTCACCGGGTATTTCAACACTACCTTTATTATTAGCAACTTCAATTCGAGATGCATACCATTTAGTTCCCTTTTTGGGATCTCCTGTAGGATTTCCCTTAGGATTCTCATCATCTGTCCAGAAAAATACAGCATAATCAGTATTTTTATTTACTGTAAAATCAAAAGTTCTGCCGTCAGCAATAGCAGAGAGCACCTTAGGCATTGTATTTTTATTTTTAATATAAGAATTGGCTATAGCTAAAGGTTCAGCTCTTTGGGCAGTTTCAAAATGACCGTGAGTCCAACCATCAAGAATTACTATATTTTTATCTTTAACAGGAACTATATCATAAGACTTTTTAACACCTAAAAGCCAATAACACCAATCCACGTTACTTACAAGCCATGTTATAGGAACTTTTGTATCTTTTAAATATATAGAGGGATCAAATACAGGTATCCACTTTTCTAATGTATCTTGATCGCCAGCAACAGTGGGAGAATAATCATACAAAAAACCTGTTCCATATACAGGAATGGCAAATTTGAATCGTGAGTCAATACTTGATGCAATACAAGTTAAATAACCGCCCCAAGATACTCCCGTTATACCTATTTTATTCTTATCCACTCCATCTAATGAAGCTAAAAGAGAATGACCTAAAATCACACTTGCCACAGCTTGATAAGGCCATTGATCCTTAATTGGAACATCAAATACAAAAGTGTTATTGGGACCACCTACTCCTGAAGGAGTTCCCGTCATTTCATTTGTAGGTCCGTTACCTGTTGTATCCATGGCTATGGCAGCATATCCCATGGCGTTCCACTTTCGCACCCACGCTTCAAAGGCACTTCCACCACCACCGTGAACCAAAACCATACCGGGAACTTTTGTTCCTTTAGGGTGTTTTGGTATGCCAATATAAGCAAAAACTTTTGTTTCTTTTCCCTGATAATCCACACCTTTATAATAAATACCACGAATGCTATCATTGGTTTTATCATATTCCTTTTCTTCCGGTGTTAAATACATATCATAAGCCCATGACTTTTCCTTATATACAGGCTCTGTCCACGAATAAACCTTTGGAGCTTTTGAAAGCTCTTTCATATCCCACATATTATTCTCCGCAAAACAACAAAATCCTATAAAAATCAATAAAACAATAAAAAGATATCTCATAATTATCTCCAATTTTAAAAATCAAAAATAGAAAATCAAAAATCAAAATCGTGGAGCTAAGCTCCACTTTGGTTGGGGGCGTTAAATAATGAATAATGCTTAATGCACAATGCATAATTAATGCATAATGAATAATTATCACCCCCCTAAATCCCCCCTAACACAGTAGGGGGGACTATAAGAAGATAGCCTACGGTTTAAGAGGACAGATTTTTCGGTGCCTACAAGGACCGAGAATTGAAATCATATATTTTAAATGTTCTGTTAAAAATCTTAATATCCTTGCCAATTAATAATCATAATAAACTCCAGGGACTATCGAAACAAAACTTTATTTAAAAATAATTAAAGAGACAAAATGATTTTATGGCCATCTTGAAATATGGGCTGAGTCATAGCACAATCATAATTTGTATTATAAGCCTTTACTCTTACGTATTCTTCATCCGGAATATGTTTAAAAATATACTCTCCTTCCAATCCGGTAAACCAGGCAAGAGGTCTTCCCATTCTACCCTTAAAGACTATATTATAAACCATATCATGATTAAATTTTGACTTACTTATCCCCTGATCTTTTATTTTTACATAAATACCTTTATCAGATACTTCGTATTTTTCAAATTCAATTCCTGTTGTGGCGTAAAAATCCCCTTTTTGAAGAGCTTCCTTTATGCAGTTTTCTGTTAATTCGGCATATACCATAACAGCACTTTGAAAAGGCACATGAAACATATCTGTTAATTTTCTGACTTCAACAGCATAGTGATGAGCATCATCATCAAAAGTGCATAAAACTTTCTTTCCCGCCGTTAATAATACATCCCAAGTGTATTCCATAGATTCTATAACAAGATTACCCTCAGAATAATTATCTACACAACAGTTTTTAACTTCCAATATATAAGGATAATCTATTTCCATAAGGTCTCTATAATCAAAGGCGAAAGGATCAGGCATATTCCAATTGGGATGATTAACTGTGGGAATTGCCCCGACTCTGTATATTTCCTTTAAAAATGCGTTAATATTATCTGAAACAGAGCAATTAACGTTTTTATATTGATTAAAATCACCTAAATAACACAAAGCGTTTAAATGAATCTGAACACCTTTTCCCAAATATTGACTATTAACCCAGTTGCCACTGTCCCATTCAGCACCCGGAATACACAAAAAATCATCTCTTTTTTCTATTAAATCATATGGATTATAATTGGTCCCATGGTCGGTTATAACTATAAAATCATAACCTTTTTCTCTGTATCCTTGGGCAACCATATTAGGTGACCCGGTCCCGTCTGATTTGGTAGTGTGAAGATGTAATTGTCCTTTTAAATATTTTTTCATAGTTTTTCTCTATATTATATTTCCAATATTCTTTTTCTTCCATCAAAAAATATAGGTTGAAACAGAGCACATTTACTTGCTCCGTTTATGGCTTTTACTCTTATATATTGTTCGTCGGGCGATCCTGTAAATTCATAAACAGCTTCGTCTCCGTCAACAATCTTTAAAGGCAAACCCATTTAGTAAAATCACAAAGGACCAAAAAGATCGATTTTTCGCAAGAAATATCGTATTGAAGTCGTCGACTGTAATGAGTGAGTAGTGGGACAAAATAGCGAGTGCAAAGCACGAAGCTAGTTTGTTTCAATACGAAAGAATGTCAAGGAGACACGGAAATAGATATTTCGTTAAGCGAAAAAGAAGAGATTTTTGAAGGATTTGTGATTTTACTAAATTCTTACTTGTTAATCAATAATTTATTTCTTCCGTCATTAAATACAGGTTGGAACAGAGCACATTTTCCGGCACCGTTTATGGCTTTAACCCTTATATACTGTTCATCAGGTGAGCCGGTAAACTCATAAACAGCTTCGTCTCCGTCAACAATCTTTAAAGGCAAACCCATTCTACCTTTAAAAATAATACGATTATTCTCCCCATTCTGAGGCTTTACCTTAATCTTGATATATTTATCGCGGACTTCATAAAAGTCAGCATATAAGCCATTTGAGGCATAAAAATCACCGCATCTTAGAGATGAAAGAATATTATCCTTAAGATTATTATCAGTATCAACCTTTACCATAACAAATCCGTTTCCCGGAGTATGCCCTTTTCTTAAAATCTCTCTTGCATCATTAGCCCATTGGTCTACTATATCAGAAAAAGAGTTTTCTATCCAAGGCTTTTTCCCAAAATAAATGTGAGTATCATCTGTCATAGTGCCGTAAACGGTTTTCCCGTTAGAGAGCAAAACATCCCATATATACTCTACACTTTCAAAAGCCTCGTTTCCTTCGTTATGTCCACCGTCACTGTAATTGACAATTTCCAAAAGATAGGGATAATTCACATTCAAAAGTTCGGTATAATTAAAGGAATAACCTCGGCGAGATCCACCCCAATTGGGATGGTTTACCTGAGGAATGGCTCCAAGTCTGTAATACTCCCTGATTATTTGGGAAATAGTTTCATATGCAAAAGAACTTTCTCTTGGGGGTATATAATCACCAACATATCCTATACCGCATAAATGAACATCGGCATTATTATTAAAATGATTTTTAAATCTAAAACCAAATTCCGCTCCGGAGATATATGTAAAGTCTTCCATAGGCTCTTTAATATATTCTTCCACAGGGAAATTTGTATCATGATCCGTGTATATAATAAAATCATAACCTAAGGATTTATAGATTTTGGCTGCTTCCTCCGGTGATGCCTGCCCGTCAGAGCATGTTGTATGATTATGCAAAGAACCTTTTAAATATTTAACCATAAAAATATTCCTTGTTTAAAAAGGGTTTAAATTAAATAAAATAATTAATCTTTTAGAGAACCTAAAACTGACTTTATGGAAGATAAAGTCTTTTCATAGTCAGAAGTAAAAGAATCAATCTGCATCTGTAATTTAAGACGAAGGGCTTTTGCTTCTTCAACTGAACCTATATTTGTATCCTTATTTTCAGAAACTAAACTAATTCCTTTTAAAGATAATTCTTTCTCTAATTTTCCTTTCTTTTCTTTCAACTCCTCAAGAGATTTAGATAATTCTTGAAGACGAATATCAATATTATCATTTTTCTTCATATAAATTCCTACTAATTCAAAATTAATATATTTTCATTTTAATAATTCCAAATCCCTCGAAAATCTCTAATTTTTTATTACGAAAATGCCTTCGCTCCTTAACTTAAGATTTTTTTTATAGACGCATAATTGCCTTAGCTCCCAATTTCTTCATAAATGAAATTTTACTGTGTAAAATCCCATTTCTTTTGAAATTGGGGCTAATCCACCGTCTTCGCTATCGCTCGCCTATTATTTGCTTTATAAAATAATCTTGTTATATTCCCTTGCCATTTTCTATAAAAAATTGATCTTTTCGGTCCTTTAGAATTATTAAAATGGATTTTCACCCGGATATAGCATATTATTTGGTAATGGGGTATATACATCCTCCACACCCAAAAGTTTCACAGCTTCAAATAATATCTTTCCTACTTTTTCAAAAGCGACAGATGTGTGATGTGGATATTGATGAGCAAGCAAAACATAACGATAAAATCTCATCATTCCCGGTATGGCAAATATACCCACTCCACCAAAGGTTTTGGGATCTTTGTCCAAAACTTCACCTTGAGCCATATAAGAAGAAAGTTTACAATCCGCAGAGCTGTGAAGTCTGAATATGGTTATGGGAGAAGCTTTAATCTGCCCTTCAAGAGTTCCTCTTGTAATATCAGGCTCAGTATTAGGTTCAAGGGAACGTTTCATAATAAGTTGATATTTTAAATCATAAACTTTAAGATTACAAATTGAAGTATTACCACAGTGGAATCCCATAAACAAATCCTTAGGAGAACAACCCTTCAAATCCCATATTTCATCTGACATATTATAAGGAACAGAGTTATTTATATCTAACAAAGTGGGAGTTTTTCCTGATGCCAACAAACAGATATATTCACTTAATGCACCATACATATCTACTTCACAAGAGACGGGGATTCCTTTAGCTGTAAGACGAGAATTTACATAACAAGGGACAAAACCAAATCCTGTTTCAAAAGCGGGCCAACACTTATTGGCAAAAACAGCATAATCCTTGGCACCCAGATTTTCTTTCCTAAATTTTAGCAAAGCATATTCGTATCGTGCTAATTTTGGTAATATACCTTTATAAGAACATGTGCCGACTTCCCCTTCCATTTCTTTTAAGATTTCCTTAACACCGGCTTCATCATCACTTGTTTTGTTATATATCTCAAGTAAGTCAAGCTCACTGTTTTCCATAACTTCACAACCAAGATCATATAAAGGCTTAATAGGAGCATTACAACATACAAAATCATAAGGTCTCGGACCAAATCCTATAATCTTTAAACCTTTTACTCCTATATATACTTTAGCTATGGAAATAAACTCTTCTATCATATCAGCTATTTCTGAAGGAATACCAACAGGGAATTTAGGGATATATGCTCTTATTCCTCTTATACTTAAATTGTAAGAGCAGGGTAACATTCCGCAATAGGCATCTCCTCGACCGTCAAAGAGAGAATCCTTATCATCCTCTGCTGCGGCACAAAACATACAAGGACCGTCAAATTCTTTGGCAAAGTAGGTTTCCACAATTTCCGGACCATAGTTTCCAAGATATACACAAGCAGCATTACAACCCTTATCTTTAGCTTCTTTTAAAGCTTTAACACAATCTTTTTCGTTTTCAATAATCGTTTCGGATAAGACAAAATCAACGCTCTTTGATTTTAAGCATTCCGCAACTTTCTTAATTCTTGTATCTGTAAGAGAGATAGGAAAACAATCTCTTGATACACCTACCAAAAATAATTTAACAACAGGAATATTCATTATTAACACCTCTACAATTAAGTTAAAATATTTAAAAAATAAGAGCTTTAAAAGCTCTTATTAAAAATCAACATTTTCAATTCCCTTAACTTCGGGAATTTCTGTCATAATAACATTTTCAACTATGCTTTGTAAAGTCATAGCTGCATGGGGACACCCGTGACAGGCACCGTGCAATTTAACTTTCACAATACCGTCAACATAGTCCACAAATTCAATATCGCCACCATCAGCTTGAAGATGACCTCTTATTGAAGCAATTAAATCTGTCAGTTTTTGTTTTGTCTCGTCCATTATATTATCCTTATTTTATTTACTGCATTCTTTAGCATCACAAGCACAGGTTTTGGCTTCTTTCTTAGGTAAATCCAAGCCTTTACCTGTAGTTTTGATTAAATAATCGTCAATGGCACTCTGTATAGCTTCTTCAGCCAAAACAGAGCAATGCATTTTTACCTTAGGAAGCCCACCTAAAGCTTCAGCCACAGCCTTGTTTGTCACAGCCAAAGCTTCTTCTATTGTCTTTCCTTTAATCAATTCGGTAGCCATGGAACTTGTTGCAATAGCCGCTCCGCAACCGAAAGTTTTGAATTTAACGTCTGTGATTACATTATCCTTTACCTTAATATACATATTCATAATATCGCCACAGACAGGATTTCCAACTTTTCCTATACCGTCAGCATCTTCAATTTCCCCCACATTTCGTGGATTTGAAAAATGCTCCATAACTTTTAATGAATATGGTTCTGCCATAAAATATATATATAAACCTCCTGTTGAATTTCTTGACTTAACAGATTAAAATAAAATCTCAAATGTCTAGTCAAAAATCTTTAATGGTAAAGATTTTTGCCGTCGGTCACCGAAAAATCGTAGATTTTCCGGCTCTTGCTAAAAACGACAAGTTGTTGTCGTTTTTACAAAAAAACGATGCTTTTTTGCCGCAATTCAACTCAAAAATCCTTGATTTTTTGCTTAACGAAATATCTAATTTCGTGTCTCATTGACATTCCTTCGTATTGAAACAAAATCTATAATGGCTAACGCCTTATATCTTTTGTCCCACTACTCACTCATTACAATCGACGACTACATTACGATATTTCTTGCTAAAAATCAGCCTTTTTGGGCCTTTGACATTTTATTTTCCATAACTTTTAATGAATATGGTTCTGCCACAATATCAATAAAACCTCGTATACTATCCTAAAATTTTCTTTACTTCTTCTGCTTCGCCTTTTAATTCTTCATAAGACTTCATCATAGCTTCTTTTACATAGTCAGCTATAGGAAGACCTTGAACTATTTCATACTTTCCGTCTTTACATACTACGGGAAAACCGTAAATAACCCCTTTGGGAATACCGTATGAACCGTCGGAAGGAACACCCATGGTGACAAATTCACCTTTCGGTGTGCCTAAACACCAATCTCTCATGTGGCATATAGCTGCGTTGGCGGCGGAAGCTGCGGAAGAAGAACCTCTTGCTGCTATAACTGCGGCTCCTCTCTTTTGAACTATTGGCCAAAACTCATCTTTAATCCAAGCCATATCTTCCTTAAGAGGACAATTGGCGTCACCCTTAATTTCCATTTGAGAAATGTCAGGAACTTGGCTTGAAGAGTGATTACCCCAAACACAAACCTTTTTTATATCTTCTGTGGATATTCCCAACTTGTGGGCAACTTGTCCTTTGGCTCTGTTGTGATCGAGACGAAGCATAGCTGTGAAGCATTTGGGATCCAAATCCGGAGCGTTAAGAGAAGCTATTAAAGCATTAGTGTTGGCGGGGTTGCCTACAACCAAAACTTTAACATCTTTCTTGGCATAATCGTTAATGGCCTTGCCTTGAACTTTAAATATACCCGCATTTTTGGAGAGAAGATCTGCTCTTTCCATACCGGCTTTTCTTGGGAAAGCACCAACCATAAATACTATATCAGCGTCTTTAAAAGCAATAGCGGGATCATCAGTGCAAACAATGTCTTCCACATTGTCAAAAGCACAGTCATCTAATTCCATTTTAACGCCTTCAAGAGCACCCATAGCGGGAGTAATATCAAGTAATTTTAATATGATTTTTTGGTCTTTACCTAACAAGTCACCTGCGGCAATTCTGAAAAGTAAAGAATAACCGATTTGTCCGGCAGCACCGGTTATAGTTATAATTTTAGCATTGTTCATTTAAAAGCCTCTGTATATAAATAATCAGTTAAATTATCTTAAACACCATTTATATTATAACACTTTTTTATAATAAAAGTCCAATTTTAAAATAAAATTATTCCTTAACCATTAAAAGCAACCAATCCCTATTGCAGGGAGGTTTAGGAATTTCCCAATAATCCAAACAAGGCTCCACCTTTCCTATATCATATTTTTCAAAAGTAGAAGGGTTTACAAAATATGCTCTATATCTATTATCTTCTATATTTTTAACCCCTTTTAATGGAATTAAAGGTGCATGGGTTAGGGAAAAGTAAAAAAGCCTTATTTCACCCTCTATTCCACAAGCCCAAGGCTCATTACCTGCAAACTCATCTTTATCCTTATTATTTTCATCACATACCACCCATTCTTCATGAGGTTCAAACTCATTCCAAGGAAGAGTTTCCAAAAACTTTTTTGCCAAACCTAACTGGCCGGCTCCTTTAAAATTCATAGCTTCTCTCCATGGAGTATCGCCCCAATGAATTCCGATAGGATTATTTCTGAAAGGATTACCCTCTTCATTTAACTGCCATATTCCGTTAGCTCCATAAGTATACCCTAATGCCCCACACATAACAGAAGCCCAAAAAACTTGTCTTTGAACTTCTTCTCTTGTTTGTTCCAAAATTCCTTCAAAATAAGCTTCACCAATCAAATAAGGTTTTTTAGGCTCTATAGTTCTTAAGTATCTAAGGGTTTTAACGGTATGTCTGTAATCAAAAGCTCCATGATAAGACTGTGTCATATTGAAATCTATGAGAGAATAATCCCATAATTGGTCCTTGCCTGTCCATTTATAATCTCTTGTGGGGGGATGAATTGTCCACAATCTTCCGAAGGGCTCTATGTTGCGAGCATATTTTGCAATTTCTGTCCAGCTGTCAATAGTGTGTTTATCGTTTAATTCCCATTTAAGCCAAATATCTGATGCATAATACATAAGAGTAGCTTCACCACAATAAGAGAAAACCACAGGATAAGCAGAATATCTTGCTATAATATATTTCCAAAACTTTTTACATTTTTCCACACCCATAAAGTCTATAAAATACCCCCACATGGCAAACAAAACGGGCACCATTTCCATATCAATGAGATAATTGATTTTACGGTCAATATATTTAAAGTATTGTGGGTTGATTATTTCATAATTTTCCTTGTTATAAATATCACTGTCAAAAGGAATGTAAGCAAAACCACCTTCATTGGCGGAGCAAGGGTCAAAAGGTTTCATATCGGGGTAAAGACCTGTAACGATTTGGACAGCGTTATAGCCTTTGTTTTTTCTGTCTATGGCAAGAGTTTGGAAATCTCCCTTATCAAAGGATAATTTTTCCGTAAACCCGGTCCACCAAGTGTCTGCAAGCCAGAAAAAGGGAGTATTGTCATAGTGGCAAAGGTGTCTCTTATCTGATGAAACTTTTAAAGGTCCGTGAATATATAAGGAATTGTTAAGATTATAATCTATTATAGTGACTTCACCTTTAATATTATTAAGCCCCATATCATTTGATTCGCTGCAAACAGTTTTATAAGACCACACTCCACACTTAGGACTTGAAAAACGACATTTAAAAATTCTGTCCCCATCCCAAAAACAAGGAACCTTTATACACTTATTTTCACTATCTATAAATATAACATCCAAATCTATATCATAGGGATTATCATACAATTTTTCACTTTGAAAACTTATTTCAACAACACAATTAGTCTTACCAATATACATTAACAATCTCCTATTAAATAACTTCTATATTTATTATAATATATTTTATATTTTAA
>JAFSVJ010000084.1 GCA_017445025.1 Abditibacteriota bacterium
ACGGCATATAGCCCATTCTCCAAAAAAGTTTTCAACTTTTTGGAGCCTCTTGGGCTCCCACCCGCCCTGCCGGAGGGGGGTAGCCCCAAAATAGGGCCCCCATCCCCATAGGGCATTATTTCCCAAAAAGTCTTACGACTTTTCGGGAACCCTTTTTAGACCCACCCGCCCTATGTCGTTTTTGGTGTTTTGCGTAGCAAAACTGTCAAAAACGGCGGGGGGTGCGGGGCTTCGCAAAACAACGATTTTGCGACCATAAGAAGAAAAATGATTTGCGCAGCAAATCTATTTAAAAAAAGAATTACATTTGTTAGTAAAACTTATACTCTCCCCTTTTTCCCTACAAATTGAAAAAATCACAAAAAAATGGTATAATATTTAATGGTGTCAGACTAAAAATACAAGGAGATTTATTATGTCCGAAGAAAAAATACAACAAGAAACTCCTGAAAGAGAACTTATTGCCAATCGTTTTAAGAAATGGGATACCATGAAGGAAATGGGTAAAAATCCCTTTGACATAGAAAGATACGAAAGATACGCCAAATATACCTCCGAAGCCGGAGAAGAAACTCCCGTAGAGCCCAATTCAGTGGCTCTCAAAGCTTGCTACGAAGAAAAAGAAAACAAAGAGGAAAATGCCATAACCGACGGAAAACTCACAGCTTCCATTGCCGGCAGAATTGTGGCATTAAGGCTTATGGGAAAGGCTGCCTTCATGACATTAATGGATCGTGAAGGAAAAATTCAGCTCTACGTTCGTCGTGACGACATTGAAGATTACCAAATGGTAAAACTTTTGGACCTTGGAGACTTTGTGGGGGTTAAGGGTTTCCTTTTCAGAACCAAAACCGGTGAAGTGAGCCTTCATGCACAAAGCTTTACTGTTCTTGCAAAATCCGTTCGCCCCATCCCCTTTGGCAAGGAAAAAGACGGAGAGAAATGGAACGTTATGAGCGACGTGGAACTCCGCTACAGACAGAGATATGTGGACCTTGTGATTAACGAAGACTCCAAAAAAACCTTTATTATGAGAAGTAAAATCGTATCTGCCATGAGAAGGTTTTATGAGTCTCGGGGCTATTTGGAAGTGGAAACCCCCACTCTTCAAAGCGTAGCCGGTGGTGCCGCCGCTCGTCCTTTCCTAACTCACCACAACGCTCTTGACATGGAATTCCACCTGAGAATTTCTCTTGAATTATATCTAAAAAGACTTATTGTGGGTGGTCTGGAAAAGGTTTTTGAAATAGGAAGAGTTTTCAGGAACGAAGGAATAGACACAAGGCATAACCCCGAATTCACCTTAATGGAATCCTATGAAGCCTATGCCGATTTGGATGATGTTATGGATCTTGTGGAAGATATGTTTAGGTTTATCTGCACAGAGGTCCACGGTGTGCCTCAGTGTGAATTCCAAGGTGAGATTATAGATTTCGGCAAAAAGTGGAGAAGGCTTCCCATGCTCCAAGGAATTGAAGAGTATGCGGGCATAAAACCGGAACAATTTGCCACTCTTGAAAGCTCCCTTGCCGCCCTTGAAAGTTTGGGCATAGACACGGAAGGGGAAACCATGATAGGTGGAATAATTGAGAAGATACACGAAAGATATGTTCAACCTCAGTTGATTCAACCTACATTTATAACTGATTTCCCGACAGAAAATTCACCTCTTGCCAAGAAGAAACTTGACGACCCCTCTCTTACAAGAAGGTTTGAGGTTTATATAGCAAAACAGGAGTGCGGAAACGCTTTCAGTGAGATTAACGACCCCGTAGACCAAAAGGAGAGATTTATTCTCCAAGGTAAACAGAGAGAAGCCGGTGATGAAGAAGCTCACCCAATGGATGAAGACTACATCAGAGCCCTTGAATACGGTATGCCACCCTGTGGCGGTCTCGGTGTGGGAATAGACAGATTAACCATGATTATGTTAAACAAGACATCCATAAGGGATGTGGTCCTGTTCCCTCAAATGAAACCGGAACAATAAAATATTAAAAAGGAGCGATTTTTCGCTCCTTTTTTTGTAATCAGAAATCAGAAATATGTAATCAGAAATCAGAAATCCATCCCCCCGTCTTTTTTGCTACGCAAAAAATCCACCCCCCCCAAAAACTCTGTCGAGTTTCAGGGGGGCAGAGTGGGGCTTTGCCCCACTTAGGTTACCGGTGTGCGAAATTTCTATAAACTTGTTTTATTTTTCATAATATGTTATAATATAGTGGTAAATAATCTAAAATTTATATAATATGTGAGGCGAATATGGCTAAAATAACTCCTTCCCCCGGAAACAGTATTTCCGTTGTAATCAAGTATAACCAAAACGACGGAACTTTATCAAAAATAATTGAGACAATAGAATCCAACAACGGTTCTCTCGGACCTATTGACATAATCGAATCCGAAAGAGTGACAATTATTCGTGATTTCGCTATAAACCTTGTAAAAGATACAGACTGTGCTTCTATGGTTGCCGCTCTCAAAGCTATTGATAATGTAGAGATTATTGACGTTATTGACAGAACCTTTGATATGCACATAGGCGGAAAAATCGATGTTGTTTCCAAAGAACATCTTTACGACTACGACCAACTCTCTATGGCTTACACCCCCGGTGTTGCAAGAGTATGTAAAGCTATTGAAACCGATCCCCAAAAGGCTTTTGATTACACCATACGACAAAACACAGTTGCCGTTATTACCGACGGAACAGCTGTTTTAGGTCTCGGTGACATAGGAGCCACAGCAGGTCTTCCCGTTATGGAAGGAAAATGTGTTCTCTTCAAAGAATTTGCAGATGTAAACGCATTCCCCATTTGTGTGGGAACCAAGGATTTTGACGAACTCTTAGCCACATGTAAAAACATTATAGGAACCTTCGGTGGTGTAAACCTTGAAGATATTTCCGCTCCTCGTTGTTTTGACCTTGAAAGAGAACTTCAAAAAGTATCCGATATCCCCATTTTCCACGATGACCAACACGGAACAGCCACAGTTTGCGGAGCCGGTTTCATAAACGCTCTTAAGGTAACAGGCAAAGATCCTTCAAAGATGAGACTTGTAGTTTCAGGTGCCGGTGCTTCAGCTATGGCTTGCACAAGAGCCTTATTGGACCTCGGTATCGGTGACGCTATCTTATGTGACCGAAAGGGTGCATTATATGACGGTCGTCCCGACCTAACTCCCGACGGAAACAAAGCCAAATACTGGGCATCTAAGATGTTTAACAAAGACAACATGCAAGGTTCACTTAAAGATGTTTTGAAAGGTGCGGATATGTTCCTTGGTCTTTCCGGTCCTAACCTCTTAACCGGTGAAGATATCAGAACCATGAACGAAGGTTGTATAATCTTCGCTATGTCCAACCCAACTCCGGAAGTTCCTCTTGAAGACTGCTACGGTTACGCATCCGTAGTTGCCTCCGGAAGAAGTGACTATCCTAACCAGGTTAACAACGTTCTCTGCTTCCCCGGACTGTTCAAAGGACTTATGGAAGCCGGTGCAAAAATGGTGACAAGAGAAATGCAAAGAGCTGCAGCTCAAGCTATTGCCGACTGTATTGAAAACCCAACCGCTGACAACATTATCCCCGGTGCATACACACCCGGTATTGCAGACGCGGTTGCAGCAGCTGTTAAGAAAGTTGCCCTTGATGAGAGCATACCAAAGACACCTATATTCTTTGATTTTGATAAATTCTAATAAGACATTAATACTAAAAGGAGCTTTTTAGCTCCTTTTTTTATAATCTGCTAAGGTAGTTTGTCGCCTAAGTCACGGGAACCGGTGAAGTAGGAGCACTAAAACCCCCCTTGAGGGGGGTCATCGGGGGGGTGAAGTCAGGCAGGACCACCCCCGCCCTCCGGGGTGGGGGTCGTCATTTTTGGTGTTTTGCAAAGCAAAACAGTCAAAAATGGCGGGGGCGGGGGAATTCGCAAAACAACGATTTTGCGATTATAAGAAGAAAAATGATTTTGCGTAGCAAAATCTTTATAAAGTGGTAAACCCAAATAAATTTGCATACTTGCAAATTTATAAACCTAAATTTTGCGAAGCAAAATAAATTTTGTAAACTTTAGGCTTATCTTATCTATACCTCTCCTTGAAAATCTGCTCGTGGTCGCGAGCGATTTTCAATGGTCCCCTTTATCAAAAGGGGAGATTGTCTTAAACTTTAAAAAAACCCTAAAATGTGGTATAATATATATAGATAAAAAAATAACTGTTGGAGAGATAAAATGGATCGATGGAGCAATAGATTTTTACTTGTTTTGGCTGTGGCCGGGGGTGCCATAGGTATAGGTAATTTTCTTAGGTTTCCGACACTGTTTGCTCAATACGGAGGGTTGTTTTTAATCCCATATCTTCTAAGTTTCTGCGTTTTGGGTTTACCTTTAATGTTTACGGAGTGGATTTTGGGGGCTATGGCAAGAGATGTAAAAATGAACTCTCTTGCTTCTTTCTTGGAAGTTTATCATAAAAACAGAGTATTAAAATATTTCGGCATTGCGGCACTCAGTGCTTGTCTTATTATTTCCGGCTACTATATGTATATTGAAAGTTGGATTTTGGGTTACGGTTGGATTTCCGCTACCGGCGGTTTCAAAAATATGGAAGCCTCTGCCATGGGTGATTTTTTGAGCAGTTATATGACCATGGGGGACGGAGTTTGTGATATTCTCTGCATTGTTTGTCTTATTATAACTCTTTTCCTAAACTACTATTTCACCGCAAAGGGTATTGCCAAGGGTATTGCCACTCTTATTAAAGTTTCCATGCCCTTGTTAATGATAATTGCTCTTATAATGCTTGTGAAAGTCTTCTTTACTCCCGGTTCTTTTGAAGGTATTAAATATATGTTTCAGCCTCGTGCGAGCCTGTGGGACACCAAAATGTGGATAGACGCCGCCAGTCAAATGTTTTTCTCTCTGTCTGTGGGCTTTACCGCCACTTTCACTTATGTCACTTATGCAGATAAGAATTTGGATATATCAAATCAAGGACTTATGGCTTCCTTTATGAACGTGGGAATGGAAGTTTTGATTGCCTCATTTATTGCTATTCCCGTGTCATACATTGCTTTCGGTGCGGACAAAATCCAAGATGTTGTAAAGGGTTCCTCCATAGCTTTCGGTATGGTTAGTATGCCTTCCATTTTCAACAATATTCCCGGGGGCCAATTTTGGAGCTTTTTGTGGTTCTTCTTGCTCTTTATTGCGGCTCTCACCAGTTCTCTCTCCATTGTTCAACCTTCCGCATCATTTTTTTGTAATAAGTTTAAGAAAAGCAAGGTTTGGGGATCTGTTATGTCCTTCCTTGTTTGTCTTATAATCATTGTGCCAAGTGTTTTGTGTGCTGTGGGAATAGACGAATTTGACTTTTGGGCAAACTCATTTATAGTGCCCTTAGGTGCTCTTTTCCTAATAGTAATTGTTTATGCCATAGGTAAGGAGAAGTGTTGGGTATGTTTTGAAAACAATTCCACAAGCAAGCTTAACGACTTTATGAAATTTAATATCAGTTGGGCGACACCCTTCTTTTTGATAGTGGTGGTTGTTTTGTATATATTTAATTATGGAAAAGAAATAATAACCTGTGCAAATTATGAGCCGGAGAAAATACCTCAGGTGATTTTGTGCAGAGGTTTAATGCTTGCCATTGTATTGATTTACGCCTTAATTATTCATTTTAAGAAGATTAAGCCGGAGGAATGATTATGAACGTTGCTGTTATAGGTTGTGGGGGAATAGCCAAAAAAGGTCATTTTCCCAATATAGACAAATTACCGAATTTGACTCTCTACGGTGTCTGCGATGTGGATATTGAGAGAGCAAAGGATATTCAAAAAACTTATAACTGTCCGAAAGTGACAGATGATTATAAAGAATTGTTAATGGACTCCCAAGTAGACTCCGTTCACATATGCACTCCAAATTTTCTACACAAAACCATAGCTGTGGAAGCTCTTAAAGCAAAAAAACATGTCATAGTGGAAAAACCCATTGCCATTACAGTTGCCGACGCTGAGGAGATTTTTAAAACAGCAAAAGAGAATAATGTTTATGTTATGTCTGCCAACTGTTTCAGATATGTGACTGAAGCCACCATGCTGAAAAAATTTATGGACGCCGACATGTTAGGGGAGATTTATTATGCCAAGGT
Source organism: Abditibacteriota bacterium (assembly GCA_017445025.1). Lineage (GTDB taxonomy): Bacteria > Armatimonadota > UBA5829 > UBA5829 > UBA5829 > RGIG7931. The sequence continues at coordinate 6,163 of JAFSVJ010000084.1, forward strand.
GGAAGCCCTAAGGCGTAGAGGTATCCCTCCTCACGGAGTTTTTACCAGTAAGGAAAAGCAAGGCGGGGGCCCCTTAATTGATATTTGTATACATGTTATTGATATGGCTATGTATCTTCTCGGAAACCCAAAGCCTGTGGCTGTGTCAGGTGCTTCCTTTGCCAAAATCGGCCCCTTTGAAGGTCATGCCACAGGGGTGAGAGGACCTTGGAACCCTAAGGAATTTGAGGTTGAGGATTTTGCCTGCGGAATGGTGAGATTTGAAACAGGACAGGTTATGCAAATAGAAACATCCTTTGCCGCAAACATAGAGAAAGATAAGCAAAATGTGACCCTGTTGGGAGATAAGGGCGGTGCAGAAACCCAACCTTTAAAGGTTTACACGGAACACGGTGGATTTATGACTGACGTGACGCCAGTGTTGGTGGATAAAACCAATTTTTATGAAGTGGAAATAAAAGGTTTTTATGAGGCAATAGAGAAAGGCACGGATACTCCCATTAAGAAAGATGAAGTAATAAATGTTATGAAGATTATTGAAGGGCTTTACAAATCTGCGGAAAGGGGCCAAGAGGTAATGCTGTAGTTTCCCGTAGGGGTTAATTCTGTTTTTGTTAATGCGTTAGCTTGGCACTTAACCTCCTTGAAAGGAATTTGCGAATCAAATTCAGTTCAAAGAGGGTGGGTGGGTCTTAGGGGATATTTAAGTTTTTAGGTTGCAAATATGAAAAAGATATTATTTATTATATGTATTGTTTTGATTATTATCATAGCTGTTTTTTGCTATACCAATTTGACTTTCACAGGAATTTATGTTAATGATAAACTTGCTTCTTACGCTCCCAATAGGTTTTACGCTAAAAAGTGGGTTAATAAGGTTATTTCCGAGAAAAAATATTTTAGCCCGGATGTAGTGATAAATGACAAAATCACCTACAAAAAAGCAAATAAAAATGATGATAAATTTAAAATCAAAAACAAAGATGGTGAAGTTGTCAAAGATATAAATACAATCAGAGAATTTTCCTTAATAAATTTGGAACACGCCATTACGGCACAAGTGCCTTGTACCATTATTGTGGTAGACGGTGAACCTTTACTCGGACTTCCCACAAAAGATAATGCGGGAGAGTTTCTCATAGCTGTTAAGGATAAGTTTAAACTTCCCGGTTGTGAAGAGCCTGAGATTAAAGAAAACATAACCATAGACAATTCTGCCATTGATGTTCATAAGTTTTTCAGAAGCGTAGATAAAGCTTTGGAATATATCTCTGAAGGGGACAATAAAATAACTGTTGTGGTGAGAAAACCCTTTAACAAAGAAGTTCCTGTCCCTCAAACTACAGTTAAGGTATCTTCCTCAAAAATACCTTTCGGAAAACAGAAGGTTATCTCCAAAGGATCTCCCGGAAAGAAAATAATCACAGGATATACTATTTTTGAAAACGGAAAGAAAGTCAGAGAAGAAACCACAAAGGAAGATTTTTTAATTCAACCTGTGCCTAAGCAAATTGCAATAGGCATATAAGAAAATATCAAACCCCACACCCCCTTAAAAGATCGTAAAATAAAAAAAATTTTTACTTTTTTTCAAAAAACACTGTTTATTACTTGACATTTATTGTAAAATAGTTTATAATATAATTAGAGATACAAAGTTTTTAAAAGCCCGTGGACAGATGTGATAAACATTGTTGATAATTGTGAATAATATCAGTCTACGGAGATTATAAGGAGAAAAAGATGAAGAAAGACTTACCAATGCCGGTAGTAATTGCAGTTCTCGTAATTGTAATTTTGGCTATTATCGGTGTATATTGGGGAATTTCCTACGCAAAGGACAAAAAGAACCAATCCTCTATGCCTCCAATGATGCCAGGAATGAATGGTCCTATGATGCCCGGTCAAGGCGGTCCAATGATGCCCGGTCCTAACGGCCCTAACGGTCCAATGATGCCCGGTCCTAACGGTCCTCAAGGCGGTCCTCAAGGCGGTCCTCAAGGTGGTGCACCTTCTATGCCCGCACCTATGCCTCCCGCAGGTAACTAATTAGTTTTGAATCAAAGATTGGTGTATATACGCCAATCTTTGAACTTTTTTGGAGGAAATATGAAAGAGAAGTTTCCGACTTCCTTTGTTATTGTTATAGTAATACTTTTATTACTTATAGTCGGATTTTACTATTGGGCATCCTCCGGCACAAAAGAACATATAGCAGAATCTGATGAAGCTGTTGATTCACCTACCACGCAACTTGAGGAAGAAAACCCATTCCAATCACAAGTTCAAGGTTCAAGTGAAGTTCACAAACCTCCCAAAGGATGGTCCATAGACGGTAAGGGTGGGGGTTCCATGACTCCCGGACCTAAAGGTCCCGTCCCCGGACAAAAAAATAAATGATTTTTAAGCCAAAACTCCCTGTATGGGAGCTTTTTTTGCTATATTAACATATAATAGCCTGTCCTTATAAAAGTCGGTTTATAAGACAAAATAACCATTAAAAAAAGGGGATTGTTCTCGCAAAGAACAAACCCCATATTGATTAAAAATATTGATAAGGAGAAGGTTTTCTCCTATTAAAAACAGAACAAAAAAAACAAACTCCCAAAAAGGGAGTCTGTCTGTCCCCTTAAACTCGAAGAGTTTGGGGGGGGTGGCATTTGCGAAGCAACCTCCAAGGGCTCCCGAAAAGTTGAAGCATCTGCGAAAACTTTTTGGGAATGGGAAGGAGGGGGGGATGGATATTTTTAGTTTCCGGGGTGAGGACCGGGTTGTGCGGGACCTGCTCCACCGCCGTCTATTGACCAACCTGCGGGAGGTTGAGCAACTGCACCTGTTGATGGCGGTAAACCCTCAGAGGTAGTAACGTCTTTCTTTGCACCGCTGCAAGCCCACCAAATAACACCAACAATAAGAATACAAGCAACTATAATCCCTACTACAAGGGGAGTCGGTAAGTTTTTTTTCATTTTTTCACCTTTATTCCATAAATTTTATATCAGTATAAAAAAAGGAGTTAGGAAACTCCTTTTTTTATGATTGCCAATTACTTCCAGTAGTATTCGTAGTAAAGTTGTGGATTCCAGTATTCAGAGGTTTCACCCCAACTGTTGTTGCCTGAAGCGTCACATTTACCATAACCGGCACCTATTTTAGTATCGTCACCTAAACCGGTTGTTCTGTAAAGATCGTTTGGAACTAAAGCTCTATACATCTTTGCGTGACCGTCTAAGAAACCGGCGGGAGTTTTTCTGTTATGTCCCTTGTTAGAAACACCTCTGTAGTAGAAAAACTGCATTGATTCGATGATTGCAACGGATTCGCCCGGGTTTTCATATTCGGCAAGAGCTTCACCTTCTTTTCCCCAGTAGTCAGTTCCACCGGCCCAGAAGGGGTAAGGGCTTGGCCCACAGACATAAGCACATGTCCAAAATGAATCACTGTAACCTTTGTTGCTGGGACATTTAAATACGCCGGGGTTCTTTCCGGTTCTTTTTCGAGCTTGATCATTATCGGTCCAGGTAATGTTATCTCCCTCTGCTAACCATTTGGCGTATGAACCGTTTCCTGCTACATAGTCATATAAACAACCTATACCGTTGGGACGACCGTCAGTTAAGTAGGCTGAAAAACATGCAAGATATGCACCTGAACCTTGTCCGTAGCATCTTGGTGTTGTTTCATCCCAGTCGTCCATGTAAAGTAATAATCCTGTGCAGATATTCTTTACATTGGACAAACAGTTGTTTCCTCTTGCTTTTTCTCTTGCTTGGGCGAATACGGGGAATAGAATTGCAGCAAGTATGGCAATAATGGCTATTACTACCAACAATTCTATTAAGGTAAAACCTTTCTTGAACATTGTTAATGTTCCTCCTTTTTTTTATTTTAAATTGTTTTTTTTATAAAAACTTGGGTGTCCAAGTAATTACCATTATTATTATACCACAAATAAAACTTATTTGTCAAGGGGTAAAGTTGGTTTTTTTTAAACCGGAAAATATATTATGACAAAATTTGTTTTTAAAAGTTTAACTTGGGCGTCCAAGTTATGACATTTATATTATACCACAAAACAAAACCATTTGTCAAGGCTTAAAACCACTTTTTTTAAAAAAATTAAAAAAAATTATTTTTTTTAGTTTCTGTTCTTTTTGAAACAGATTAATAATGTTTAAACTTAGACGTCCAAGTTCAATTACAATATTAAAGACCAATATAAAAAAAGTTTTGTTCCAAAGTTTAAAAAAATTTTTAATTATAGATTTTTAATAATCTATTTTAAACAATTCGTTTTTAATAATATCATCGCTTAAATGTATATAATAATCCATGGCAACGGATTTTTGCTTATGACCACAGGCAAGGTCTATAATGGCAAAATTAACTTTATCTTGCAAAGCCATAACAAAAGCCCTTGATAAGAAGGTGTGTCTGCAACTGTGAGTTGAATGGTTCATACCTAATTTTTTTATATATGTATTTATGGCTGAAATTATGGATATACACTTTGCAGAATTATAATCCATAAGTTTTGTGCTATCACCATAGTTGTTATTCAATAAATATTTAATAATATGTTTTATTTTTGGATGTATATAAACTTTTCTGATACTGCTTTCGGTTTTTCCGTCTCTTACAAACATATAATCTTCTTTTAAATGGACGTCTGCTCTTTTCATATTTAGGATTTCACTCACTCTGCAACCTGTATATAATAATATTAATAATAATCTTGCATGTCTTTTGGCATATATATCACCCTTATTCAGTAAATCCCAAAGTTTCTCAATCTCTTCATAAGTAAATACACTTTGTTCTCTCTTCTTGGGGGTCTTTTGTCCTTTGCTTGATAAAAGGGAAACTATATTTTTGTCTATTATTTCATTTTTGAGAGCATATTCAAAAATCGTGTTGAGCACCATTTTGAACTGTAAAAATGTGGGTTTTGTATAGCCGGACAATTTCTCATTCAGATCCTTATATTTTATTGAATTGATTGGTGTGTTAAAAAGACTCTCTAAGGTTTTGGCAGTTTTTCTGTATACAATCAAAGTGTTTTCCGGTATGTTGTTATTGACTTTTTCTTTATATATAATATTATAAATATCTTTAAGTGTTATATGTTTTTTATTCTTATTTCCCGCAATATAATTGTTTAAATAGTTTTCCGCTTCTGTTTTTGTGGCAAAACTGCCCAATAATTTTCTTTTCCTTTTATTATTATCTATATAAGAAGGGGTATAAACTAAATAGGGTTTATCTCTTCCGTCTTTAACTTTATAAACAGTCCCTTGATTTTGTCCCCGTTTCATAATTTCCTCCCTGTGTTTTTCATAATATTATAACATAAATATATAATTTTTTCAATTTTTAGTTATAGAGGAAAACAGGGTTGTCGTTATGTGGTCAACATTATATAATTTTTAAATATAAATTATCATAATAGCCATTATTGCCATCCTTGCTGCAATTCTATTCCCGGTTTTCGCCCAAGCAAGAGAAAAAGCAAGAGGAAGCAACTGTCTATCTAACGTAAAGAATATAACCACCGGTTTAATGCTTTACATGGATGACTGGGATGAAACAACACCAAGATGCTACGGACCTAACTCAGGTGCTACAGTAGCTACTTTCGGTGCCAAATTAAACGATGGTCGTCCTAACGGTATCGGTTGTTTGTTTGACTATGTTGCAGGTCAAAACGCCTACGCAAACTGGTTAGCAAAGGCTAACACTCAAACTGGTAACAACGCCCCCGGTGTTTTCAGATGTATGAGTAACAAAACATACAGTGAAACATGGTGGACATGTGCTTACTTCTGTGGACCAAGCCCTTACCCCTTCTGGCCCGGTGGAACTGACCACTGGGGAAAAGAAGGAGAATCATTAGCTTCTTATGACAACCCCGGTGAATCTGCTGCTATTATCGAATCAGCACAGTTCTTCTACTGGAGAGGAATTGCTAACAAGGGACACAACAAAAAGACTCCTGTTGGTTTCTTAGACGGTCACGTAAAGATGTACCAAGCTTTGACACCTAAAGAATTATACCGTGACAACAACCAAGGTTACGACTGGGTAATCAGTGCAGGTTTTGGTCCTTCCGACGCTGCCGGAACCAACAGCTGGGGTCAAACAAGCGAATATTGGAACCCACAAGTATTATACCACTACTACTGGAAATAATATATAGTAAGAAAGGGGTTTAACAACTCCTTTCGTTCTTAATGATAATGTAATAAAAAATAGTTTTATGTTTTCATAAGACTATTTTTTATATAAAATCAAAGATAAAGGTGAAAAAAATGAAGAAGAATTTACCATTACCTGTAGTTATAGGTGTTATAGTGGTTGTTCTCGTAATTGTAGGCGTAATATACGCTGTTGCAATTCGACCTAAAGACGCTGTCACTGACGCAAACGGTTTACCCATAGGTGAAGTTCATCCGGCACCTGCAGGTTGGTCAATCGACGGTGGTGCTCCCGGACAACCCGGACCTCAAGGCCCCGGCGTTCCCCAAGGTGGCGCTCAATAATAAAAGTTATTAAAAACTCCCAATTTGGGAGTTTTTTTTGTATCTGTCAGTTAATTTGCAACTGTCACCCCCTAAGTAGTAGGGGTGGCAAAATGAAAAATAAACGATAAGCTTTAGGCTTTTCCTATCTATACCCCTCCTTCCCATTCCCAAAAAGTTTTCGCAGATGCTTCAACTTTTCGGGAGCCCTTGGGTCGTTTCGCTATTCGCTCAACTTTTTGGGAATGGGTCCTTAAAAGAAAATTTGCGGTTGCAAATTCAGTTCAAAGAGGGTGAGACTAATAACTTGGTTGTTGGCTTAGGTTATTAGGCTTCTATCGTAAAATTTGCAGTTTTGCAAATTTTACTCCTGACCACCCACCACAATCCACATCCCGAAAAGTGGAGTTTACGACACTTTTTGGGATGAGAAAGAGGGTGAATCTAACAACTGAGGCTTTTTTCCGCAACAGAGCCTTTATCTCGCAAAACGAGGGAATGCAAAAGGGGAGATATCACCCCCCCTTACGTAGTAGGGGAAGGTATTTTTTTCTGTTTAGGGGGGCATGTTTTTCTTACTATCTATAAGTTGAAAAAAATAGCCAAAAATGGTATAATATTTATGTGTATATGTAACTAATTTTATGTTTAATAATTAGTTTAAGTTTAGATTATCAGTTTAAATACTACATTCTTTATTTTAATATATAATAGGTGTTAATTTGATTTTTGCCATTTTGGATAAGGAGAAAAGCAGTCAGGAATTTGCAAGAAAAGAACTGGCTGAGTTGATTATCAGTAAGGGTCATAGTGTTTTTGTGGGAGGAGTTAAAGACTCCATTATCAATAAATATTACAAGGATCACAACATTACTTTTTTTAATCTTTCCGTCACCAGAAACAGTCTTAATCCCTTTAAAGAATTGGCTTCCGTTCTCACGGTTTATAAACAAATTAAAAAACACTCCGTGGAAAATGTCATTATATACGGTATCAAAAAACATTTCAGCTTTACCTTAGGCTCTCTCTTTGGAGGAGCAAAAAATATAATTTGTATTATAAACGGTAGCGGAAACCTTTTAATGATGGGGGGTATAAAAGGCAAAATCCTGCGAGCCTTAGCCTTTCCCTGTCTCCGTTATGCCTACAAAAGATGCCTTGCAGTCTGTTTTCAGAATAATGATGACTATATAGAATTTCAAAAGAAAAAATTAATTAATGACAAAACTAATGCTTTTGTCACCAATGGGTCCGGAGTTAATTTGTCCGCATTCCCCTTCTCCCCCATGCCACAAGAAAATCGGTTCCTTTTTTTATCTCGCATTACTCCCTCAAAGGGTATCAGAGAATTTCTTTCCGCAGCTCGAAAAGTCAAAGAAAAATATCCCGACTGTATTTTTGACGTGGTAGGGCAAATTGACAATGTGGTTGAAAAGAACTGCACAGACCTTGTCCAAAACGCCATAGAAGAAAATCTTATAAACTATTACGGATATAAAAACAATGTTGCGGAATGTATTGAAAAAGCAAGGTTTTTTGTCCTTCCCTCTTATTACAGAGAAGGGGTCCCCCGCTGTATATTAGAGGCGCTGTCTTGCGGACGTCCCATTATCACCACAAATTGGCAAGGTTGCAAAGAAACTGTTATGTCAAATGAAAACGGTTTTTTGGTCCCTATAAAAAATTGTGAAGCCATAGCCGAAAAAATGATTTGGCTTATTGAACATCCAAAAGAAGCAGAAATTATGGGGCAAAAGTCCCGCAAATTAGCGGAAACGAAATTTGATGTAAACAAGATAAACGAAACACTGATAGGAAAGTTTGAGGAATAAAGGATAAGCTTTCGTATCAACAGAGCATTTATCTCGCAAAGCGAGGGAATGCAAAAGGGAGATGGGCTTTTTTGCCTCAATTCAACCTTTATCTCGCACCGGAGTGAATGCTCTTATACTTAGTTGTTGGATTAGATTGTTTAAAAAACTTAAAATATTATATATAAAGTGAAATAGTAATGAGAATTGTTTTTTTATGTGTAGATGTGCCATGGATGTTTTCTAAAGCCAGTCAATGGCGACATCATCAAATTATAGAGGCTTTAAAAGAAAATCATACAGTAAAAGTTATTGCCTTAAGCCCTAAAAATATAGAGGAATATAAAAAAAAATATAAAACAGATGCGGAATACATTGAATGTTATATGCCTAGGGTAAAAAAGATAGATTATTTCCGCAAATCCCTAATATTGCCCCATTTCCCCAAACCTATCAAGTCCGGCTCACTTGAAGAAGCTATCCGAGAATTTGCTCCGGATGTGATTTTCTATACCTCAATAGGATTTTTCCCCTATGTCAGAAATCTAAATGTTAAAAAAGTTTTCTCCGTCAACAAAGTTCTCTATATGTATTACCAGAGATTGGCACTTATAGAAAATTGGTTCAACGGTTTTTTCCTCAAAAAAAGATGTTATTCCATAGGTGCTTGGGAACGACGGGCCTTTATGGAATCGGATATGATACTCTTTTCCGTAATCAATGATATGGCAAACGTTAACTCCAACATGCAACTTCTAACTCCCAGCTATTATCTCCCCGCCTACATAGACAAGGTGGACTTTGGTCCTCTTTGTGAAAAGAAAAATATCATTATCTACGGAAATTACAACTCCATTGCGGGAAAAATAATGATAAAAGATTTTCTCGACAACATTCACCCCGCCATAAAGAAAAAATACCCGGACTACAAAGCTTACGTGGTGGGTTTAGGCTCTGAGAAGCTTACCACAGATGAAAATATTGAAGTTTCTACTCTCTTAACGGAAGAGATACTAAAAGATGCCCGTGCTTTACTGTTGCCTTACAGAGTTCGAACAGACATGCAATTTCCCGCCATAAAAGCCATGAGTTATGGTGTTCCTATTATAGGTTTTGATAAAACTATGGATTTCTTTGCTGTTCGAAAAAAAGACGAATATTGCATTTCCGCCAAAAACCGAAACGAGCTTATAACTAAACTCCTAAAAGCCTTTGAATCCGACCCACCCCTTGAAAAAGTCAGAGAAAATGCCTTTAATTATGTAAAAGAACACTATACCAAGGAACTCTTTAAAAAGACCTTAGCTGACAGTTTAGACAAATTACAGGATAAAGTCACCTATATCAAAAGAAAATCATGAAACGATTTATTCTTTTACTTCTCTTTCTGTTTTTGTCCTTAAACATTTACGGAAAGGATGCAGAGCTCTGCGTTCTTGATGTGGGGCAAGGTCTCTGTTGTATAGTGACAAGTCCGGATAATCACACTATGATTTTTGATTGTGGGACCTCAAGCAATCAAAGATGGAAGGACAATATGGCAGTTTTTCAGGATTCCTTATTGCCCTATTTGAAGAAAAAAAACATAAAAAATATAGATTATGTCATTCTTTCCCACCCGGATTTTGACCACTACTGCGGACTGGTGGGACTTTTGCACAAATATACGGTTGGGAAATATATAGAAAACGGGGATTTCTCAACCACCATAGTTTACAAAGAATTACTAAAAGAAATTAAGAAAAAAAGTAATAAAAAAAAGGGGTTTGTCATCAAAGCCCAAGCAGGCTATTGGTATAACTTAGGCTCGGACATAAAATTTACCGTTCTTTCTCCCCCTTATAAATTTCCAAAAAGTAATGACAACGACATTTCCTTGGCTGTTCGTGTAGTATACAAAGACACATCCTTTGTTTTGACGGGAGACGCCACCCAAACAGCGGAAAGTGGAATGATCCGTCGTTTCGGAAGGAGCTTGAAAAGTTCTGTTTTGGTGGTGGGACACCACGGTTCTCGCACTTCCACATCAAGGGAGTTTTTGAAAATCTTAAAACCCAAAATTGCAATAATCTCTTGCGGAAAGAACAATCAATACGGACACCCTCACAGAGAAGTTCTCTCAAATCTCAAAAGAGAAAAAGTCAAGATTTACAGAACGGACACAGAGGGTGGAGTGTTATGCACAAGTGACGGAAAGAGTATTAAAGTAAAGACAGGCATTAATCATTATAAAGTCAGAAGCAAAAGGAAGAAAAAGTGAAATATTTTTGGTTCATATTGATTTTTCTCATTATATGGATAGTGGGATTCTGTGAACTTGTCACATTTTACCCACTTTATTTGCCTCTGATTATTGTGGTTATGCTGGGGATTTTGGCTTATACTTTTATAATTGTAATTTTCTCCGCAATGATGAAAACCAAGGGAGTGGCTGATTATAAAATAACCAAAAAACTCTTTGAAAAAGGGGACAAACTGTCAAAGAGAAAGTATAGAGAACTGGTCAAGAGATTTCTCTATTCTCGAGGCTATGACAGACTAAAAATAGCCAAAAAAAACCCTTACGGCGTCCGTTGGTATGACAAAGAAGATATTATAATTTTAATTAAAGACAAGGAAAAAGCAGACCCGGATGTGGTGACACGAGCAGAAGAAGGAGCCATAGCTTTCGGCACCCCTCGAGCCATAATTATAAGCCACAAAGGTTTTACCAATGAGGCTGTGACTGAAGCACAAGGAAAAAATATATTTCTTTGGGACACAAAAAGAATTATAGAAATGCTTGCTCGAGATATTAAAGAGGATGAAGAAAGACGGAAAACCAAGAGAATAAAACCCGATAAGGCAGAAAAAACTCACATTGAAGCTTTGGACTCTTGCTCAGGAGAAGAATTTAAGGAACTTTTGTGTAAAATCATGGAATCCAAGTATGAATTTAAGGGCAAGGAAGAAGAATATTTTAAATTTGTAATTGACGATAAAGTATATATGGTATATCCTTTAAAAGCTCCCGAAGGGGAGAGATTAAAAGAAAAAGATGTAGAAAGTATTTTTTGCAATATTTACGAAAAGGGATATTCCAACGCCATGGTTGTGACCAACGGATATTATAACCAAAATATAGAAGATATGTCAAGAAAATTACAAATAGATGTGTGGAGTAGGGATAACATTATTTATTTGTTAAAATAAGGAATTTTAATGAATAATGCATAATTTACTCAGGGGTCCCCAAAAATTGAGTTTGACGAAATTTTTAGGGGTTTGAGTGATGAATGCAGAATATTTTACCGACTACTAAATTTACCTTTACAAAATTTGTTAATACAGAAATAATCCCGATTTACCTATTTACAGTTTTTTATCATGAAAAAAATAAATAAGATAAAATTTAAAAAATTACATAAAATTAAAATGAGAATACCCACCATCAACAAGTTAGAGCTTGGTGTGGATACTCTCCTTTTTTCTCTTTACCTTGCCATAACTCCCATTAATCAAATCCTTAAATATGGGGGAGGCTCTCTCTCTAAATATATCTGCCTTCTCATTATGATTTTTTTGCTTGTGGGTGAATATGTCATCAACAAAAGCATCCATTTCAGAAACAATCTCATAAAGGCTGTTTTGCTTGTCATGGGTTGGTTTTGTCTCACTGTATTTTGGACTTATGACTTTGCCGAAACCCTGACCAACCTTGTGACAGCCGCCAACTATTTTATATTTTTCATCCTAATCTGTTCACACCATTGGACCGACACTCAAAAGAAAATCTTCGTTCACGTCTTTATTGTGGCGTGTCTTATATACAGTTTTATCCTATTCGGAGCCATGACCGTTATGACTCGTGCCTCCATCAGAACGGAAGAGTTTAAAGCAGACCAAAACTACCTTGCCATGAATGTGTCTATGGGAGCTCTCTTCGCCACTTACTACATGATTATCTCCAAAGACAGGCAAAGCTTTTTTGTATATCTCTGTATTACTGCAATTCTCCTTGCGGGTATATTAAGCACAGGTTCTCGTGGCGGATTGGGGGTATTCTTAATTTCTGCCATATTTCTGGCTGCTCATTTGCTGGATAACAAACTATACAGAAAAAGAATAGGTATTATTACAGTGGTTTTCCTTATCTGTTTTGTGGGAATGCTCTTTTCGGGACTGGTCAACGAAAGAGTGACCCAGAGATATATAGGAAAGGAATTCAACCTTAACGAAAGAGGGGAGATAGCTGTCAAATATATTGATATTATGGCCTCTAAACCCTACAGCTTCTTCGTAGGTTTTGGCTATGGAAGTGAAAGAAAAGCTTACGGAGATTATTATAATACATCTTTTTTGAGGGCAACCCATAACGATACAATCAGACTTATAGCCGGCTCCGGTATTATAGGATTTTTTCTCTTTGTGGGTCTTTTATATGTGGTTTGGGACAAAGCCTATATTAAACGAAGAGATTTCCTGGGAGCGGCTTGTTTCATTTTAGTAGTTCTCGGAACCTTTGACATAAATATCATTGAAAGATATATCTTTTGGAACGGACTTATTTTTGCATATATAGGAATAGGAGCAAACACTCTCCCCATAAAAAGAAAAAAAACAACCCTTAGTTTAGAAGACGGATTGGAAAAATAATGAAAATTTTGTTTGTGGTAAATTCCATGGATGTGGGAGGAGTTCAGTCCGGAATTATGGCTTTTGGAGAAATTGTCCCTCCCGACATACACATAGATGTGCTTAACTTAACAGAAAAAATAGGATTCCATGAAGAAGCCTTTGCCAAATACGGAAAAGTTTTTCATATTAAAACTTTGCAAGGAGAAAACAAATATTCCAAAACCTTTTCTCTGTTCTTTAACAATCTTATAATTGAAAAAAACTTTGATCGGTTTTTAAAATATCATGAGTATGATGTGATTCACTCAAAGAGTATGGCTTATTCTGCCACAATTATGAAAGTTGCCAAAAAACATAATATTCCTGTGAGAGTGGCACAAGCCCATGTAGACAAGCCGGAGCATTTAAGTCCTATCCACAAATTTTATTATAAAAATTGTTCAAAAACAATAGAAAATAATGCTACTCACAAACTGGCAGTTTCAGAAAAAGCGGCAGACCTGATGTTCGGAGAGTTTGGGGGGAGGGTTATTAAAAACCCTACCGTCAGTTTAAAAAAATTTGATCATAACAAGTATAACCCCGCTCCACACACAAGCATAAATCTCATTCAGGTAGGCACCTATTCCAAGAGAAAAAATCAATGCTTTTCCGTAGAAATCTTAAAAGAGCTTACAGATATGGGAGAGGATGTCCGTTTAATCTTTGTGGGATATACTTTTGACGATTTGACCTATTTTGAAAAAGTTCAAAAAACTGTTAAAGATTTAAATCTTTCGGAAAAAGTTGTGTTTTTACCTAAAGACACAGATATGCCACAAGCTTTGGCAGACAGTGATTATATGCTTCTGCCCTCACTGCGAGAAGGATTGCCCAATGTGGCTCTCGAAGCCCAAGCTATGGGCGTGCCGGTTTTCCTGACAGATACTATTTTTAGAAATACAAACTGTGGGCTGTGTGTGTTTTTGCCTCTTAATAAAGGACCAAAATATTGGGCTTATGAGATTTTAAAATACAGACAAGAAAAAGGAAATGAAAAAACTTATCCCAATATGGCAGATTGGGATAACGAGTTTGTGGTAAAAGAATATATAAAAATTTGGGAAAACAGTTAATACTTATTTTTCAAATCACAAAAAACAGAGATGTCGGTATTCCTCTTCCCCCCTCTACTACGTAAGATTTAATAAATTAATTAATAATTTTTTGGTTTTAATTATGTTTTTTAGTGTTTTAATACCTGTATATAATGTGGAAAAATATCTAAGGCAAGCGGTGGATTAAAGAATGACAAATCACAAAAAAGCACAATTTTTCGCAAGAAATATCCTATTGTAGTCATCGACCCCAAGGGTTCCCAGAAAATTGAGCTTAGCGAAATTTTTAGGGATTTGGGGCTGTAGACTCGGAACAAAATGTCATTTTTCAAGGCAATAGCCATTGATAAAATGTTATTTTGTGAGAATCGTCAAGAAGACACGAAAATAGATATTTCGTTAAGCGAAAAATTAGGGATTTTTAGGTGAGTTGGTATTCTTTAATAAATATATTTTTTAAATTTTAATTATGTTCTTTAGTGTTCTAATACCTGTATATAATGTGGAAAAATATCTAAGGCGATCGATAGATTCTGTCCTTGCCCAAGATTTTGATGACTACGAAATAATTCTCTGTGACGATGGGTCTACAGACCAAAGCGGTGCTATCTGTGACGAATATGCCCAAAAAGATAGCAAAATAAGGGTTATTCATAAAGAAAATGAAGGGCTTATTCTAACCAGACGAGTTGCCATAAGAGCCTCAAAGGGAGAGTATCTGATTCACCTTGACTCTGATGACTATATGCTTCCCGGATGTCTTTCTTCAGCCAAGAAAGCCATAGACGAAACCGGGGCTGATATGGTTATATGGCAGTTTATATCCGGAGTCGGTAGCCACCCGGAAGATTTGTCTCATGTTTCAACCATTCCTTTCAAAGATGGTGAAATTTTTGAAGGAGAAGGTTTGTATAAACTGAGAAAGCATTATATTCTTGCCACCGGGGACGCCCATATCGGTGCCATGTTCCAAAAGGCAACCAAAAGAGATATTAACGATATAGATTTTGATTATCACACCTATCCAAAAATTTACTGTATGGAAGATGTGCTTCAATCTGTGGTTTTGTATAATAATGTAAAAAAAGCTGTTTTTATAAATAAACCTTTCATTTACTACAGCACAAATCCGGAGGGCATAACCCATGGTGTAACCTCCTCAAAATTGAAAAATTATATTGATACCATATTTTTTATGTGGACCGTTCAAGATAAAATCATTGTTAATTGGTTTACCGAAGAGAGTATTTTTAAGAAAATACGAGGCCACCGAATAAAAACTCTTTTGCACAAAATTGCTCAAATGAAACGATTGGCCCAAAAAAATGAGTTTATAGAATTTTGTGATTATATAAACAATCACGACTCTCTGCAAAAATATTATAACAGTTATAATGATGAATTTCTTGGCAGTTATTTGAAACTAATACTGTTTTTCTTTAAAAGAAAAAAATATGCTTCTCTTTGGTATGTGATGGATATAACGGAAAAGCTATATCCTACCCTTAAAGGTATAGCAAAAAAAATGAGGGGGAAATAAAGCACAATTTTCCAAATCACAAAATAAGAGATTTTTAGGTTGGTATTCCTCCCCCTACTACGTAATATTTAATAAATTAAATGTTTTTTTGTTTTAATTATGTTCTTTAGTGTTCTAATACCTGTATATAATGTGGAAAAATATCTAAGACAAGCGGTGGATTCTGTCCTTGCCCAAGATTTTGATGACTATGAAATAATTCTCTGTGACGATGGGTCTACAGACCAAAGCGGTGCTATCTGTGATGAGTATGCCCAAAAAGATAGCAAAATAAGGGTTATTCACAAAGAAAATGAAGGGCTTATTCTCACCAGACGAGCTGCCATAAGAGCCTCTGAGGGTGAATATTTAATGCATCTTGACTCTGATGACTATATGCTCCCCGGATGTCTTTCATCTGTCAAAAAAGCCATAGACGACACAGGGGCTGATATGGTTATATGGAAAATGATATACGGAAAGAAAAACCAAAGTGACAAAGAGGTAATCTCTCCCATTCCCTTTAAAGACGGAGAGATTTTTGAGGGTGAAAAACTGTCTCTCTTGCGAAAAGAGTTTTTAAATAAAGGAAAACTCCAAAATATGTATATCAAAGCCACCAGACGTGACATAAACAACATAGATTTTGACTATTCTCAATACAAAATCTATAAAGCTGAGGATATTTTCCAGTCCCTTCATCTCTTTGACGCCACCACAAAAGCTGTCTTTATTGACAAGGTTTTCTACTATTACAGAAGAGATAATATGACCAGTATTTCCAATAAGTTAAACAAGGATACTCTTAAAAAACATCTGTCATCATATTTTTTGCTTTGGCAATGGGAAGAAGACTATATCAAAAAATGGTTTGAAGGCTCTGAAATGCAAAGTGATTTAAGCACAAGAGCTTTAAAAGCCATAACAACAAAAGCAAAACAAATGGGAACCGTTACAAAAAGAGACGAGTTTAAAGATTTTCTTAACTGGGTTATGAGTAATGACAAAATAAACTTTTATTTTGATAATTATAACAAAAACTCTGTGGGACCTTATGCCAAGTTTCTTTTTTGGCTTATTAAAAACAAAAAATACAATATACTATATAATGTTGTCAAAATAATAAGATTATGAAAAAAATATGTTTTTTACAGTATGATTTAAGCGGCGGAGGGGCTGAGAGAAAGGTTTGCACTCTTGCCAATTACTTTGTTTCCAAAGGCTACACTGTGGATATAGGGATTTTCGGAGAAGAAGTGGTAGCTTACGACTTAGATGAAAGAGTAAATCTCACCTTCATTAATCGAGAAACCATGGAATTTAAAAATGCTTTTGAGAGATATTCTTATGCTTTTCGTTGTGCCATGGAAGAGGTTTTTGTGGTAGGTCCCGCCACTATTTTGTCTAATATATATGAAGATGCAGAAAACAACAGTTTTGTTTTTTTTGAAAAAGAAAAAATCACCCTGGTCAAAAAAGCCGAAAATCATTATAACAAGAAAAACAATGTTATATTACCCTTAAAAAGATATATTGAAAACAGAAAAGATTACATATTTATTTCAATGATGGCAGAAGTCTATGTGAAAATCATGGAGCTGTGGAGCGGAAAAAAACAGTGGGATTTGGGTAAGAGATACATAGTTATGGACTGTAACAACCCTGAATATAATGCTCAGGGAAAACTGAAAGAAAAAAGAGATTGGCTTTACCCCTATGCCGCCAAATGTATTATGATGACGGAAGGACAGAAAAATTGGTTTAACAATAACGTTCAAAAAATTACCGAAATAATTCCCAATCCCATAAGAGACGACCTGCCGGAGCCTTACTTTGGAGAGAGAAACAAAAATATTATCACCTTTTGCAGATTGAGTAAACAGAAAAATCTCCCCTTATTGATAAACGCTTTTAAGAGAGTTTACGAGAAGCACCCGGACTATACATTAAGCATTTACGGACAGGGAAAACTTCGAGAAAAGTTAATAGAGTATATAAAATCTTTAAATCTTCAAGACGTGGCTCATATATATGATTTTGACCCGAAAATTCACGAAAGGATTAAAAAGAGTGCCATGTATGTATCTTCCTCTAACTATGAGGGATTTCCCAATAATACCATGGAAGCCTTGGGAATAGGAATGCCGGTTATTTGCACAGATTGTGATTTCGGCCCCGGAGACCTGATAGAAAACGAAGTAAACGGACTCTTGGTGCCTTGTGAGGATGAGGAAGCATTAGCTGAAGCTATAAATAGGTTTATTGAAGATCCTGCCTTTGCAGCAGAGTGCGGGAAGAGGGCTGTGAAGGTGAGAGAAGATTTGGCTCCGGATAAAATCGGAGACAGGTGGATAGAGGTAATTGAAAGTATAAATCTTTAATGCGTTAGCTTAGCAAAAACCTATGCAAAGGAACTCACCCTCCTTGTGAAGAATATCACAAGGAGGGGGGACCATTCGCAAAGCGAATGGTGGGTGGTCAGGAGTAAATTTGCTCTCGCAAATTTACGATAGAAGCCTAATAATTTAAGCCAACAACCAAAGTCGAAGCCAGTGGCACTCCCAAGAGCGCCTAAAAAGCTGTTATGTTATAGATTTACCTAAATTTAAATTTTGTCTTTGTCCAAAAAGAACCATAACAAAAAAGGGGCTTGGCTCTTAAATATATAGTTTGCTTTGGTTATAGGACATTTTTGGTATAAATATGAATATTTGTTTTGTTATAAACAGTTTAGGGGCGGGTGGAGCCCAAAGAGTTGTTTCCGTTCTGTCCCATAAACTGTCCGAAAAACATAATGTGACTGTAATTTTAACGGATAACAAGGATTGTGTTTATCACCTGCCCCAAAGTGTTAAATCAGTCTTTCTAAAAGATTACAGTAAAGGAAAAACTATAAATTTAAATCAAAAATTAAAGACTGTTTATTTTAAAATTAAAAGAAAATTTAATAAAAATCTAACCCCTTTCGGTTATTACAGAGAACAGAGTTTGTGGCTTCAGAGATATTTTGAGGAAAACCCTCAAGATGTGATTTTCGGCTTTATGGTTTACGCTTCCATAATGCTCTCTCTAATAAAAACAAAAGCAAAAATAATAATGGCTGAAAGAGTTTATCCTTCCTTGCCAATTTGTGAACAAGACCCTGTTGAAATCAGAAATAAATTCTATAAAAAAGGGGATAAAATAGTTTTTCAAACTGAAGAAATTAGGGACATGTTTGCCCCTGACATAAGGGAAAAAGGGGTGGTTATTCCCAATCCCATAAAAGAAAACTTGCCTCTCTATGAAGGGGGCGACAGAGAAAAGATTATAGTAAACTATGGCAGTTTGAGTAAAGACCATAAAAATATACCCCTTCTCTTTAAAGCTTTTGATATTGTGGCTGAAACACACCCGGACCATATTCTCAAAATATACGGATACGGAGAATTAAATCAAAAAGCAAAGGAAACCTTAGATAATCTCAAAAACAAAGATAAAGTTTTCCTTCTGCCTTTTGAAAGTGATATTCACGATAAAATTAAAAAATATGGCATGTTTGTTATGACCAGTGATTACGAAGGGATGCCCAACTCCTTAATAGAGGCCATGGGTATAGGCTTACCCGTTATTTCCACAGATTGCAAAGGCGGTGGTGCCAAAGCTTTAATCAAAAACCATATAAACGGAATTATCACACCTCCCAATAACTCGGAGGCTGTGGCAGATGCCATAAAGTTTTATATAGACAATCCTAAAAAAGCAGAGGAATATGCCAAAGAAGCCTTGAAAATAAGAGATGACCTGTCTGTGGATAAAATCAGCGAGAAATGGATGAATTTAATATGAAAAATATTGTTTTTTGGGTGAATAATTTAGGAAAAGGAGGAGCCCAAAGAGTCACATCTGTTTTAGCAAACAGATTAATAAAAGATAACAATGTGACTATTGTATACAGAGATTCTGATTCTTGTGTTTATGATATAGATCCAAAAATAAAAATCCTTTATATTAAGGATTACCAAAATAATCACACGCCTAACTTTGCTCAAAAAAAAGAAAATATTATTTTTAGAATAAAAAGAAGATTTTTAAAAGGTAAAGAACTTAAAAAACTAAACAAATTATATTATTTTTACCAAGTCCCCGCATCTTGGTTTAAGAGATATTTAGACGAAAACCCTTGTGATGTCATATACAGTTTTATGGTAGGTCCAAATATAAATCTGACTATGGTAAAAACAAATGCCAAAACCATTCTCTCAGAGAGAAATTATCCCGCAGTACCCCTTCTCGAAACAGATCCTGTGGAAGTTCGAAACAAATACTATCCAAAGGGGGACATTATTGTTTTCCAAACGGAAGAGATGAAAAATATGTTCTCTCCCGAAGTAGTTAAAAAATCTGTTGTCATTCCAAACCCCATAAAAGAAAATTTACCTCTTCCCTTTGAAGGGGAAAGGCAAAAAATAATTGTCAATTATTGTAGTCTTGACAGGCCTCAGAAAAACTTGGACTTGTTGTTTAAAGCTTTTGATATGGTTGCGGAAAAATATCCGGATTATAAACTTATGGTTTACGGTTACGGAGACCTAAATCCTAAAGCTTGTGAAACTCTTGAATCTTGTAAAAATAAAGATAAAATTTCCGTGTTGCCCTTTGACCCCAACCTTCACGAAAAAATAAAAGATTATGCCATGTTTGTTATGACCAGTGATTATGAAGGTATGCCAAACTCCTTAATAGAAGCCATGGGCATAGGCTTACCTGTAATTTCCACAGATTGCAAAGGCGGGGGAGCAAAGGCTTTAATTAACAATCATAAAAACGGTATAATTGTCCCTCGAGATGATATAGAGGCAGTGGCACAAGCTATGGAGTTTTATATAGAAAATCCTGAAAAAGCAAAGGAATATGCCAAAGAAGCCTTAAAGGTAAGGGAAGAGCTGTCAGTTAATCGAATTGCGGAGAAATGGATTGCACTTATTTAATTCACAATGCACAATGCAAAATGCACAATAAATTCTTAGAAATTTATTTCATAAATTTCGTTTTTAAAAATGCAAAATGCACAATATAACTCCCGTCTTCCCAAATCCCAAAAAGTTTCGGACGGCCCCCCCACGGTCGCTTCGCTCCTAATTCCATCCCCCCGTCAGTCCTTCGGACTGCCACCCCCCAAGCTTCGCGTAGGGGGACAGAATTTTTAGGGGGTTCATTAATAGAAAAGCGAAACTTTTTGGGGTTTGAGTAGGGGGGACTAAAAGGGAGTAGCTGTCGCTTAGGGGGACAGACTTTTTTGGATTTTGAGTTAGGAGGATTTTAATATTTTATAAGGCACAGGGGATTTGACATCAATTTTCACATCTCCCGTATCTGTTTTTTCTGCATGGACTTCTATTCTACCGTATTTTGTGTTTACGGCCCCCCGAACAAAAGATAAATCTCCCAAATGAGGATTTATAACAGCTTCTTCAAATCCCGGTTTTCCCGGAGTAATTCCCAAAATATAACCCAGCAAATAATAAGCCGGGGTGGAAGAATAACCGTGGCAATGACTTCTGGTAAGCCTTTCTCCCGCATTCTGTCCATAGGTCCACATTTCCCAAAATGTTGTAGCTCCCTTATCCAGCATAAATCCCCAATCATTCCTTATTATGGAAAGGAGTTTTTCCGTCTCATTTTTCTCTTGCATAATATACAAAATCAAATCTTCATATGCGGAAGAGCCTGCCTTAACAAAATCCTCAGGAGTATTGAAAATTAAATCTTCCAATCTTTCTGTTTTACTTTCATCAATTTTAGCCAAATATGCCCAAGTTTGAGTCTGTTGGCTGTATACAGGTGACTGAACATATACCCCGTCTATAAGTCTTATACAGTCCGTAAAGGCTTGTTTTTCCTCATTCCACATATATTTGAGAACATTATTCCTCAAAGCATTTGCCAAACCTTTCCATTCCTCTGCATCGGTTTCATAACTAAGTTCCAAAGCGACCTTGGCTGTCATTTCCAAAGATCGAATAAATCTCAGCTGAACAAAGGTGACAACTGCTCTCACGGGAGTATCCATGGGAGCCCAGTCGCAAACATTCCAAGCCCTTTTTTCAAATAAACCTATGGAATTGATATTCTGCTTTATGCCCTCAAAATTCTTTTTAAGATATACCATTATCTCTTTAAACTTCTCTTTATCTCCTGTGACTTTATAGTAGTAACAGCAAGCGTCCATCCACATAGAAACAACTCCGGGAAGGATGTTTTGCCAACCGGAAGGAACTTGAGACTCCACTATTTCACTTCGCTCTAAGGACTGACCACCAAGAACAATACTTCTGTAAAGGGTGGAGAAATTTCCGTTTATCAAAGAATCTGACAAAGAGATTAACTGAGCATCCCCCAGCCAAGTAGTTTGTTCGTAAGTAGGACAATCTGTATAAGTATCTTCCGAACAATTTCTTGCAGAATTTACACAAACGTCAAAGATTTTGTTGAGCTTATAATCAGAAGAATAAAAATATCCTTGATTTGAACATTGAGAAGAAGAGATTAATGTTCTCACATTTCTTATATACATCGGTTCTTTAAGATTTCTTATAGTTAAGTAGGAGTATCGGAAACCCCTTCTGTAAAGAGATTGATATTTGTTATAACCTTCCTTGCTAATATATCGAATGGAGTTTCTCATACCCTCTGCATAATTATAAACTCCGTCAGGCTGTATAAACTCAAAATTATGGAAATCTAAAATCACTCCTTTTGGTCCCTTAAATTCAAAAGTTTGATATCCGGTTATTTCCTTTTCGTATTCAAAAAGTATTCTTATATCACCATCCAAAGAAGGCTCAATCTTAGTCCAAGTATTATTCCCGAGAAGATAAGAGAGAGGAACATTCTGTATTCCGGTTTTTGTCTTCACCATATCAGTATATGATTGAAAATAAGGGCTTTCTGTGGGGCAGAGATTCATATCTATGGGCTTAAACAAGTCTGTATTAATATATTTCTCAATCACCGGTTCCTTCAAAAACTCTTCATAAACCTTTACGGATACATTTTCGTCCTCGGGGCAAACATAGTTCTGTTCATCGTCAAAATCGTTATAGGCAAAATCCTTTATTTCTTCAGGCAACTCAAAAGGACCGATTATACCAAACTTTGACTTATCATTATCTATTGTCCATTCTAATTTGGCATCACAAATAAAAGCAAAGCTGTAATCGTGTAGATGATGGAACATAGAAGGTTGAAATAAAAAATCATTATAACCTTTCTTAAGGTCAAAGGTCACTTCATTAACCAACCCTTGAATTAACTTTATGGGCTTAATTTCTATTGCTTTTCCGTTAACATAAATATTGGTTCTTTGAATATTCTCAAAGCGAACCTTACAAGTGGTATCCCTATCACTTACTATATAAGTTGCCACAAAAACATTTATAAAATTTCTGTTACTGTTTCTGTTATTGGGAAACAGGGCTTCTTTTATATTAAAATGCAAGAAATAATCACAAGATTTAACCCCTTGAACAGAAACTATTCTTTTGGGGCTGACAGGTTCCATTGTTAAGTTTAATGTATCCTTAGGAGTTAAATTATTATGCAAACCATCAGCAAAGGGCCTTATTTCAAAAGCCTCTTCCCAATTATCATCGTTATAATCACACTCTCTCCAATCGTCATCATTATTGGCATTGTAAATTTCTTCAAAGCCCTGCTGAACGGAAATACGATGAACATTTGATTTATATGCGGTGTTTATTCTTACTTTGAAAGATTTATCACTATATAGAGTTTCATTTTCAAGGTCTATCTCACAGTATAAACCACCTTCGCAGTTAATAGATTGGAAGGTAGAAGTGTTATAATGGATAAGTAAAACAGCAATTGTATTTTTACCCTTATTCATATAGGGTTTTAAGTCATAAATGTCATATTTGTAATGATTGGGCCAGCATCTTGCGGGACCGTATCCCACATATTCACCGTTTACGTAAAGGACAAATCGAGTGTCCCCGGTAATTTTAATATCACATTTTCCCTCTGTATAGTCAAAAGTTTTTCTAAACTCTATAAATCTGTTAAACTTAGGCAAAGGCTCCTTAATCCAAAGCCAATATCCCAAACCTTGCATTTTATACCCCTTATTAAAAAAAAAGGTGTCATAAAGGCACCTTAAATATGTTTATTTTTTTATAATTCTATTTTTTTATAAACCTGTTATACATAACAGCTTGCATATCATGGTTTGCTACTATACCTGTAGCTTGGCTTTGATCCCAAGTCTTAGAATCAAATGAAGCAAGATCTTCATTATATAGAGCAAACTCATCGCTCTTTCTACCGATTACTTGAAGTGAACCCTTAAAGAGACGAAGCTTAACATCACCGGTAACTCTCTCGTTTGTCTTGTCAATAAAGGCGTTCAGGTCATCAAAGAATGGATCGAACCATAAACCGTCATAAGCCATTCTGGACCATTTGGCGTCAACTATTGCCTTAAATTCTCTTTCTTCCTTGGTCAAAACCAATTCTTCCAAAGCCTTGTGAGCCGGAATTAAGAGTCTTGCGGCAGGACATTCGTAGTTTTCACGAACCTTTAACCCTAAAATTCTATCTTCCATCATATCAATTCTGCCCACTCCGTTATCACCGGCAATTTTGTGAGCAGCTTCAACAATAGCTCTTGGATCTAATTTTTTACCGTCTATAGCTACAGGGCAACCTTTCTCAAAGGAAATAACAACTTCCGTAGGTGTAGGGCAAGCGTCATCAATGGACTTGGTCCATTTAAATATTTCTTCCGGAGGAGCGTAGAAAGGATCTTCAAGTTTTCCACCTTCAATACTTCTTCCCCATAAGTTTTCATCTATTGACCATATTTTTTCTACGGAAACAGTTATGGGAATACCCTTCTCTTTTGCGTATTCAATTTCAGCACTTCTTGTCCAAGTATGTTCTCTCATAGGAGCTATAATTTTAACATCCTTAGGAACATTACATCTCAATCCAAATTCAAGTCTGAATTGATCGTTTCCCTTTCCGGTACAACCGTGACAAACAGCCTCTGCACCTTCTTTTTTAATAATTTCGGCGGCAAGTTTTGCTATTAAAGGTCTTGCAATAGATGTTGAAAGAGGATAACCTTGATAGTCACCGTTAGCCTTTATTGCTTGGAAAATGTAATCTTTGGCAAATTCATCTCTTGCATCAATAGTGTAGTGAATACAACCCATTTTCTTGGCTTTTTCTTCAGCCTGAGCAATTTCATCTTCCGGCAAACCAACGTTAACTGTAATTGTGACTACTTCGTCGTAGCCATACTCTTCTCTCATCATGGGGATACATACACTTGTATCCAAACCACCTGAGTAAAACATAGCAACTTTACTCATAATTTATCTCCTATAATATTATTACTTATTTCAAATCACAAATCACAACACGTGGTGCGAAGCACCACGACTTTGATTTTTGCTTTTTGATTATTACTTTTTAAATTTGCAACGCAAATTTAATATCTATTTCCTAACAGGGCCATAACGGCTTTTTGGGCGTGGAGTCTGTTTTCTGCTTCATCAAAAACTATGGAATTTGCACAGTCCATAACCTCGTCTGTCACTTCGCTGTTTCTGTGAGCCGGGAGACAGTGCATAAAGCAAGCATCACTTTTAGCATAACCCATAAGCTTACTGTTCACCTGATAATCCGCAAAAATAACAGCTCTCTTGGCGGCTTCCTCTTCCTGTCCCATAGAAGCCCAAACATCGGTATAAACTATATCGGCTCCCACAACAGCCTTTACAGGATCGGTTGTGACTATCATATCTACCCCACCCAGAGAGGCATAATTTGAAGCCTTATTTACATATTCTTCCACAGGCAAATAACCATCGGGACAACCACAGGCAAAGTTTATTCCCAATTTTGAACAAATAATCATAAGTGAATTACAAACATTGTTTCCGTCACCTATATAGGTAAATTTAATGTTTTTTCCATCACAGCCTTTATGTTCAAAAACTGTTTCTATATCAGCAAGAACTTGACAAGGGTGTTCCATATCACACAAGGCGTTAATAACAGGTTTATCAGAATTTTCTGCCAAGCCCACTACGGTAGAATTGCTGAAAACTCTTGCCATTATAATATCTGTTATTCTTGAAAGCACATTAGCCACATCATGAACGGACTCTCTTTTACCTAAACCTATCTCTGCGGGGCTTAAATACATACCATGTCCCCCAAGCTGATAGATTCCCGTTTCAAAAGAAGTTCTGGTTCTCAAAGAAGGTTTTTCAAATATTTCGGCAAGACTTTGTCCCCAAAGGATTTTAGTCTGCTCACATCTATCTATTACACCTGTTTTCATAAGCTTTGCAAGGTTTAAAACTTCAAGGATCTCTTCTCTTGAGAAATCATCCATATATATAAGATCTCTGCCTTGCAAGCCCTTTGCTACAGGATTGTTTTCAAAATATTCTTTAAAAGTCATAATTATTTTATCCGTCTTTTTATATAAATGTCATCCAAGGGTTCCCAAAAAGTCTGTTCCCCTAAGCGACAGCTTGGGGGGTGGCATCTCGGAGAGATGACGGGGGGATGGATATTAGACTTTTTGGGATTTGGACACAATATATTATACTACTTTTTCTTTTATTTGTCAAGTGATGTTAATCTCTTTTAAATATATCCCTTGTATAAACCTTATCTATAACATCATCAAGACACTTGTCATATCTGTTGGCAATAATGGCTTTTGACTCTTTCTTAAACTTTTCTAAATCATTTACCACTAAACTGCCAAAAAAAGTGGATCCGTCTTCAAGGGAAGGCTCGTAAATAATCACCTTGGCGCCTTTACCCTTAACTCTCTTCATAATACCCTGTATAGAGCTTTGACGGAAATTGTCGGAATTAGATTTCATGGTCAAACGGAAAACACCGATTATAACCTCTTTCTCTTTTGAAACATCAAAATCACTGTTTTCTTCATAGGCTCCCGCTATTTCAAGGACTCTCTCGGCTATGAAATCTTTTCTTGTCCTATTGGAATTCACAACTGCCTCAATTAAATTTTCAGGCACTTCTTCATAATTAGCCAAAAGTTGCTTTGTATCCTTTGGCAAACAATATCCTCCATATCCGAAAGAAGGGTTGTTATAATGATTTCCTATTCTCGGGTCCAAACATACACCGTCAATAATATTTTGAGTGTTAAGCCCCTTCATTTCGGCGTAAGTATCAAGTTCATTAAAGAAAGATACTCTCAGAGCCAAATATGTGTTTGCAAAAAGCTTTACTGCCTCAGCCTCCGTATAACCCATGAGAAGACTGTCAATATTCTCCTTAAGGGCTCCTTCCTTCAAAAGCAGAGTAAACTCATTTGCCACTTTTACAAGTCTTTTGTTTTCTGTATCAATTCCCACAATAATTCTTGAAGGATAGAGATTATCATAAAGAGCCTTAGACTCTCTCAAAAACTCGGGACAGAATATAATATTGTCGCAATGGTATTTCTCCCTTGCATGAGCGGTAAAACCTACGGGAATAGTGGATTTTATAACTATAATTGCTTCCGGATTATTCTCAATAACAAGTTTGATAACTGCTTCTACAGAAGAAGTATCAAAAAAGTTCTTCTTCGGATCATAGTTTGTAGGAGTGGCAACAATTACAAAATCCGCATTCTTATAAGCTGCGGCTCCGTCCATTGTGGCAACAAGGGAAAGATCCTTTTCGCTCAAATACTTTTCAATATATTCGTCATGAATGGGAGATACTCGCTTGTTTATCATATCCACCTTTTCCGGGATAATGTCAACAGCAGTCACATTATTGTTTTGTGCCAAAAGAACACCCACAGACAAACCTACGTATCCGGTTCCCGCTACTGCAATATTATATTTTTTACTCATATATTTATCCTAAATAAAATTCTTTATACCATTTGGCAAATTTTCGCAAGCCCTCACGTAAGCTTGTATTTGGTCTAAAACCAAAAGTTAAAAATCCCAAATCACCAAAAAGATCAATTTTTTATAAGAAATAACGAATTGTCATCACCACTCGTAGCGAATGAGTAGTGGGACAAAAGATATAAGGCGTTAGCCATTATAAATTTTGTTTCAATACGATTGAGCGTCAGAGCCGGTAAGACAAGAGTTATTTCGTTAAATAAAAAATTAGAGATTTTTAGGGGAGTTGGAATTTTTAACGATAAAACTATCCTAAATAAAATTCTTTATACCATTTGGCAAATTTACGAAGGCCTTCTCTTAAGCTTGTGTTTGGTCTAAAACCAAAATCTCTCTCTAATGAGGATGTATCGGCATAAGTCACCGGCACATCTCCCGCTTGCATAGGCACAAGTTCCTTATGAGCCTCAAAATCATAATCCTTAGGCAAAACTCCCGCAGAAACCAATTCCTCTTGAAGAATTTTCACAAAATCCAGAAGATTTTCCGGGTTTGAATTACCTATATTATAAATAGCATAAGGCGGAATGGGTAAACCATCCTCCCCTACTTGCTTTGCGGGAGCTTTCTCCATTACTCTTTTTACACCTTCAACTATATCGTCCACAAAAGTGAAATCTCTCTTACAATTACCAAAGTTGAAAATCTTAATGGTTTCACCTTTTATTAATTTATTGGTAAAACCAAAATATGCCATATCCGGTCGTCCCGCAGGACCGTAAACCGTGAAAAATCTAAGCCCCGTTGAAGGAATATTGTAAAGCTTGGAATAGGCGTGAGCCAAAAGTTCATTGGACTTTTTGGTAGCAGCGTAAAGAGAAACAGGATTGTCCACCTTGTCCTCTATAGAATAAGGAACTTTTTTGTTTGAACCGTAAACGGAAGAGGAAGAGGCATAAACCAAGTGTTCCACACCCTTATTGCCATTATCATAAGAATGTCGACAAGCTTCCAAAATATTATAAAATCCTATTAAATTGGCTTCAATATACACATCCGGGTGGTCTATAGAATAACGAACCCCTGCTTGGGCTGCTAAATTAACAACCACATCAAAATTATATTCTTTAAAAAGTTTATCTACCAAGGCTTTATCCGCTATGGAACCCTTGACAAATACCCAGTTATTGTCACCTTTAGCTTCTGTTTCTATAAGTCTTAATCTGTAATCTTTTATTGATGTGTCATAATAATCGTTTACATTATCCAGCCCCACTACCTTTATGGGGTTAACTTCTTTTAAGAGTTTTAAAACCAAATTGGCTCCTATAAATCCTGCCGCTCCCGTGACTAAAACACATTTCCCTTTTAAATCTATATTTGATTTCATTTAATAATTCCTTTATATTCCTTTTGAACTTGCTCATAACTTTCAAGGTTGCCTATATCATATCTCTTTCCCGGCATTTCCATAGCATAAACAGAACTCTTTCGACAAAGCCAAGAGATAAAACTACCCGGAGCATCTGTGTTGCAACCCACCTTTATTGCTTCTTTAACCTTTTTAACATCATCTTTTGCATAAATATAAAAAGGAGGGCAACACCAATTACTTGGGGGATTGGGAGACTTTTCAACCATTTCCGTCACAAGGTCCCCTTCTCCTATTTTCAAAACTCCGCTTTTGGTAAGTCTTTTTAAATCTTCTTCATAATATCTCATTACAGTGGTTGATTTTTTTTCTTTAAAATATTCCAAAAACTTAACCAAACTAAAATCCAAAACATTATCTCCGGCTATCACAAGCAAATCTTCATTTAAAGATAATGTATTTATGGCAAATTCAATATCTTTTACAGCTCCGAGACGAGTTTCGTTTGAGGAAGTTCCGTCATCCAAAACTGTTATGGGTAAAGAAGGACAAGCAGCCCATTTTTGAAAATGTTCCGCAAATTTATGGTTGGAAATTACAATATATTCGTCTATTTGTTTGCTTTGGTCTATGTCATCGAGGAGCCAATCCAAAATGGTTTTATCTCCAACTTTTAGTAGTGGTTTGGGAAAATTTTCGGTTAAAGGATATAATCTTGTGGCATAACCCGCGGCAAGAATCAAACATTTCATTTTCAGGTCCTGTGATTAATTAAGTGGTGCGAAACACCATTTTAAAATGCAAAATGTGATTTTCTACGAAAATCACTATTCCCCCCCCCGTCAGTTGCCTTTGGCAACTGCCACCCCCCATTTCCTACGGAAATAGGGGGACACATTTACCGGCATCTAAAATTAACAGAGCAACTATAATATTTAGAGCCTGCCAACCAAAGTGGGGCGAAGCCCCACACTACCCCCTTTTCAAAAGGGGGTGCCCCATAGGGGCGGGGGATTTATTTTGCATTCTGCATTTAATTATGCATTATGCATTTTGCATTTTGCATTGAATTATCCTATTCCATTGGCAGTTTCACAAATACAGGCAGAATATTTACCTCTAAGGTCCGGGAAAGTTTTTAGATACTCTCTCTCAACATTTTCTAAAATACTTTCCTCAAATGAATGGTCTATAATTGCCATACAGCAACCTTTAAATCCCGCACCTGAGAATCGTCCACCATAGATGCCTTCTGTCTGGGTCATTATTTCATATAATCTTTTCAGTTCCGGAGAGCCTGTTTCCCAATTATAAATTGAAGAATGACCGCTTTCAAAGGACAGTTTTCCGAACAGATCTATGTCGCCTCTTCGCCAAGCTTCAGCAGCCTTTTCCACTCTGAAAAATTCCGTATACCAATGCTCTCCCCTTTTGGCCCAATTTTCCGGAAGTCTCTCTTTATATGTTAAAAATGTTTCGTAAGGCACATCTCTGAGATTGGTTTCGTTAAATTTTCCATATTCCATTCCGCTGTAAGCTTTAAGAGCATAAGCACAACTACGGCACTCATCAACTCTCATATTAAATTTACTTCCTGCCAAGGTTCTTTCTATGCCGGAAAAGAAAATAGCAATTTTATAAGGTTTCATTTTCTCGGACCGGGGAATTAGCTCAATACTGTCATCCAGTAAATCCATATAGAGAAGATGATCTTTTTTACAATACACTTCACAGGACTGGTCAAGTTTACCGCTGGCAACTCCCACATAATTGTTTTCCGCACTCTTTGCC
Organism: Abditibacteriota bacterium; assembly: GCA_017445025.1. Taxonomy (GTDB): domain Bacteria; phylum Armatimonadota; class UBA5829; order UBA5829; family UBA5829; genus RGIG7931. Next base: position 36,785 of record JAFSVJ010000084.1, read on the forward strand.
ATTAAAATCATTTCTTCCGGCTTTAGAGTAATATTATTTACTTTACACAGTGCTGAAAGAAAAACAAGAGTGACGGCGGCAGAAGAAGACAAACCCCCAATAGGCAATTCTCCGTCTAAAACTCCGCAAACACCCACAGAAAGAGTATATTTTGCCTTTAATGCAAGAGTGACTCCCCTCAAATAATCAGCCCAGTCTCCGGTCTTGGTTTCGGGAGTTTGGTTAATATGCCATTGAGCCCTTTTGTTAAACTGCATAGACATTAATTCCACAACCCCGTTTTCCTTGGGACTGCAAATAAAATGAATGCCCTTATCTATGGCGAAACCGGTTATTTTTCCAAGCTGGTGATCGGAATGAGCACCTACGGGACAAATTCTGTAAGGAGTAAAAAGCTCATAGGCGGGAGAATGTTTGTATATTTCTTCAAATTTATTAATAGCTCTTATACTCTTCATAAGTAATCCAAAATAAAGTGATAAACCATATATATTATACCATTTTTTAGGTTTTTTTTCTAATTTTTAGGTATAGATTATTTTTGGTAGTTATTTTTCTTTAAAATTTACTAAATATAATGATTTATGATATAATATATATAGATAAAAATTTTAGGATATAATGAATAATGAAACAATTAATGCTAATATTGGTTTTAATATTGTCGGTCAGTTTATTTTCATCTGATCAAGAACAAATTATTATAAAAATACAAAATGCAACAAATGCTCTGCAAGCTAAAGATTATCAAACAGCTATAGATGAAGCCAATGATATTTTAAATACAAAAGGTCTTGACAGAGAATTTCAAAGTGCTTGTTATTTAACTCTATATTATGCATATAAAGAAACCAATAACAAACAGGCAGATAAATATAAAATAATAATAGAGGAATATAAAGATACGGATTCTTATAAACAATTCCAAGAAATTTATTCAGTTGATGAATCTTTTGATGAACTTTTAAAATCTAAAAATAAGAACAAAATAAAAAAATCATTAGAAGATACAATCTCTTTATCTTCCAAAATATCTCCGGAAGAAAAAATCAATACAATAAAAAAAGCTAAAAGCATTATTACCGATTTAGATGTGAATCCGTATTATTTTATTGTTATTGAAAGTTTAATTGTAAATAATGACTTATATAAAGCTCAAGAGTTATTAGATAAATTAGCAAAAGAAGACCAAAACTTTGCTAAAAGTCCAAAGTATACATTATTACAATATAACATTTACGTAAAATCAGATAATTGTGACGAAAAAGCAAAAGAATTAGAAAACAATTTAGAAAAAGTAAAATTATCGGATTTGGATTTATTAAAGTTTTATAGCATTAGAGAAAACTACTATTCCGAAAAAGATCCTGAAAAAGCAAAGAAATATCAAAATAAAACCAATGAATTAATTAAAAAGTTATATTCAAATCACCCGGGATACAGAAGTGATATAATGGAAAGAAAGGATGATTTTCCTGTAGCCGATAATAATTCACCTAAGGAAGCAAACAACAATCCCATATCAATATATTCTATATATGCAATTGTGCTTATATTGATAGTTATAATTATAGTATTAATAAAAAAAATTAAGGAAGTCAATAAAATAAAATAAAATTATGGTTTATAAACTAAATGCACTCGAAAGGGTGCTTTTTTATATAACTGTATTATTGCTGTGTTTATTACAGACACTATTTTCATTTTACTGTTTATCATTAAAAATTAACAGCCAACCAAATAAGCTTTAAAATTGACTAATTATAGGGATTTGTGATATAATATTTATTGGTGTAAAATGCCTTTTAGAAGGCTCATATAAATCTCATTGGAGAAAATTATGGAAATCAAAAACAAAAAAGCTTTAGAATGGATTGACGAAATGGTCAAACTATGCGAACCTGACAAAGTTGTATTTTGTGACGGTTCCGCAGAACAAAACAAACAATTTGAAGATGACGCTGTAGCAGAAGGCTCTATGGAAAGACTTAACCCTGATCTCCTTCCCGGTTGTCTCCTTCACAGAACTGACCCTAACGATGTTGCAAGAACAGAAAAATTAACCTTTATCTGCACAAAGAAGAAAGAAGATGCAGGCCCCATTAACAACTGGATGAGCCCGGAAGAAGCTTACGCCGAAACAGGTGCAAACTTCAAAGGCTCCATGAAAGGTAAAACTATGTATGTTATTCCTTTCATTATGGGTGTTAAAGGTTCCGACTTTGCAAAAGTAGGTATTGAATTAACAGACTCTCTCTATGTTGTTCTTAACATGAACATTATGACCAAAATGGGTCAAGTTGCCGTTGACCAATTGGGCGAAGACGGTGAATTTACAAAATGTCTTCACGCTCGCGGTGACCTGTCTATGGAAAAGAGAAGAATTCTTCACTTCCCGGAAGATAACACTATTTGGTCATTTGCTTCCGGCTATGGCGGAAACGTTCTCTTAGGTAAGAAATGTCTTGCTCTTAGAATTGCTTCTTGGATGGCTAAACAAGAAGGTTGGATGGCTGAGCACATGTTAATCCTCGGTTTAACCAACAAAAAGACCGGAAAGAAATACTACATTGCAGGTGCTTTCCCCTCAGCTTGCGGTAAGACAAACCTTGCTATGTTAATTCCTCCAAAAGAATTCCCCGACTACGAAATCGAAACAGTTGGTGACGATATTGCTTGGATTAGAATTGGTGATGACGGAAGATTTTGGGCTGTAAACCCTGAAAACGGTTTCTTCGGTGTTGCTCCCGGAACAAGTATGAAATCCAACCCCAACGCTTTATTAACTACAAAGAAAAACACTATTTTCACCAATGTTGTTAAGACAGTGGAACCTGTTGAAGGCAACGTATGGTGGGAAGGTATGAAAGTAGATCCTCCTACAAAGGGTATTGACTGGTTAGGCAGAGAATGGACTCCCGATTCAGAAGAAAAAGGTGCTCATCCAAACTCAAGATTTACCGCTCCCGCTTGCCAATGTCCTTGTATTTCTCCTAACTGGGAAGATCCTCAAGGTGTTCCTCTATCAGCTATTTTGTTCGGTGGTAGAAGAGCTAAGACAGCTCCCTTGGTATTCCAATCCTTTGACTGGAACCACGGAACATTCCTCGGTGCTACTATGTGTTCTGAAACCACAGCAGCCGCAACAGGTGCTGTAGGTGTTGTTCGAAGAGACCCAATGGCTATGAGACCATTCTGTGGATATGACATGGGTGAATACTTCGGCCACTGGATAGAGATGGGGGCAAAAGCCAAGAAGGCTCCTAAGATTTTCCACGTTAACTGGTTCAAACAAGATGAAAACGGCGATTTCATGTGGCCCGGATATGGAGATAATGCCAGAGTGCTCGACTGGATTATCAGAAGATGTGAAGGTGAAGCCGGTGCTAAGGAAACAGCTATCGGATACGTTCCTAACCCTGAAGATTTGAACCTTAACGGTTTAGACATTGACGCCAAGACTCTTGACGCACTTCTTGAAGTTGACAAAGAAGTTTGGAAGGCAGAGCTTCCCGGCATGAAAGAATTCTTAGGTCAATTCGGTTCAACTCTTCCCGCAGAAATCCAAGCACAGCTTGACGCTCTCGAAGAAAGACTTAATAAATAGATATAAGTAATAGAAAAGGCTCCCGTTGGGGAGCCTTTTGTTTAACCAAATACACAATTATAAACAGCATATGAATAAATATTATTAGGAAAATATTCATCATATTCATCGTCATATTCATAAGGATAAAAATACTTATCTTTTACTTTTTCCGGTGCTTCAAGGATTGTTTCAACTTTTAAATAATTAGCTGTTTCATTTGATTTATACCAAAAAGAACAATTAAAAGCATTTTTTTCAATTATTATATCCGGATTTTCTATAGTTAGTTTCTTTAAAAAAAGAGAACAAATGGCATGTTCTCCAATTCTTTTTACATTTTTTGGAATAACAAGTTCTTCTAAATGAGGATATATTCGACCTTTTAAAAATAATAAATCTGTATCAGTTTTTTGTAAATATTTTTTTTGTAAATATTCATCAGTATTTTCATATCCTACAAAATAAATATCATCAGGAAAAGCATTGGTTGGTATATATTCTACTGACGATGGTATAATATATTTCTTATCTTTCTTTTGCCTGGGATAATACACTAATTTAGTTTTTTCTTTATTAAACAAGACTCCATCAACAGAACAATATGTTTTGTTATTAGAATTAACTATTATTTCTTTAAGTCCCATAGTATTGACACCAGACATATCATAACCAAATGGAGTAAAAATAGGTATACCATCATTAGATGCTATGAATTTTAAAGTTGAAGGTAATACTATAGTATTAATTGTTCCCATCCACTCACTAAAAGCATGAGGTCCAATAGATATAACACCTTCAGGTATTATTAATTTATCTATGTGTTCTGGCATTGGCATACCATAATGATATTTATCAGCTTTATATTTAACCAAAACATGATCCTTAATTATCATTTTTCCTGCAAATACTACTGAAAAACAGTTAAAAACCATTAAAACTATAACTAATAATAAAAATATTTTTTTCATTAATAACTCCTTTATTAATAAAATGTTATTTCACAATTTTGTGGATAATCAGTTTTGCTTATATCTAAGCCTTTTGGTGCAGATATATATTTGAGAGCATCACAATCAGCAAACGCTCCCTCTCCAATACTATTAACACTTTTTGGTATGTCAACAATCCGAAGATTATAACATCCGGCAAATGCTCTTTCTCCAATAATATTAACGCTTGGGGACCAACGTATATACTGTAATTTATAACAATTAGAAAAAGCTTCTTTCCCTATTTTTGTTACTTTATCTCCTATGTAAATTTCTTTTAAATTTTCACAATTTTCAAATGTGTTATCCTCTATGACTTTTATATTGTTTGGAAGCTCTATATATTTAATATCTGCACATCCATAAAAAGCACCTTTACCTATAGAAGTAATATTATCATGAAAAGAAGGACAATAACTACTTTTTAAAGGAACTTTTAGTAGTTTAGTATAATTATTATTATACAAACAACCAACATAACTTTTATAATATTTGTTATTTTTATTTACGTTTATATTTGTTAAGTTTGGATAATAAATTCTTTCTATATTTTTAAACGTTTTAAGAGTAGAAGGAATGTTTATCACTTTTATATTCATTTTACTATTAAATAAAGTTGTTATGCCCATTCTAAAATCATCCCATTCAGTTGCACCTTCTGGAATATTAATAGTATCAGGTTGACTTGTATATTTATATGTGTTATCTATTTTACCGTTTTTTACAGTAAATTCTATAGCAAATGAATATTGACAAATAATTAGCAGTAGTAATAATAGTATTATTTTTCTCATTTTCACTCTCCATTATATCTTTTTATATACTTGTGCTGTTGTTGAAGTTGCAGGAGTATCTATAACAACACCTATAATTAAACCATTTTTAACATCAGAATCAAAAGTTGTTCCTAAACTACCTTGTAGGTTAGCTTCTCTAACATAATGCCAGATTTTTTCACAAATAATTCTTGAACAGTAAATAAAGTTCCTGAAGGTATTGAATCAATAATTTTTTGTAACAGATTTTCTCCTTTTAGGTAATTATAAATATAAGTATTTAATACTTACCTTTATTACGTTGATAATTTCTCTCTAATTCTTCTAATCTTCTCTCTTTTTCGTCTTGTCGTCGTCTTTCCATATCATAGATAAATTGTTCAGCTTCTCTTTGAGATTTTTCCAACCTTTCTGCTTCTCGTTCTGCTTCTTCTTTTTCTTTAAGTTCTCTTGCTACTTTTTCTTCGTGTGTAACTACTTCTGTACGTTTTAGTTCATAAGCGGGAGGATTATATTCTTTTAGGTAATTCCAATGGTTTAAATCTTTTATATCACAACACATGATAATAAAAAAAGCTATTGCACCTACACCAAGAAATAATATTGCAAACACTTCTGGACACTCTCCCTCACCCTTAATCAAACGCCTTATTAATAAAATTAATAAAGTTATGCATATTATAAAACCAAATAAACAACCTGTAATAATACTAGGAAGCCTTTCAGGAAGTATATCCATTATTACATTCCTCCTTTAATTCTTAATATAAATTTGTTGACCGTTAGGGCTTTTAGCCTTATCACCATTAGCATCAAACTTTTCTGTGCAATTTATTTTTCCTGCAATAACTTGCTCTTCAAACCAAGCTCCAAAATTTGGCTTATTATGATCAAGAAGTGTTGCCCAAGCATTTGGATTAAATAAATCTTCTACAACAAATTCATCTGTATATTTCGGTAGAAGTTTAATCCTTTCGTTAATTTCTGCAATTAATAAATCAATTGCAATTTCTGTTCTTGACATATTTTCTTCTCCTTCGCATATTTCTATGCTTTAAACTATATTTTTTTTGGTTAGAATGAGTAAAATTTCATAACATAACCATATATATTATACTCAAAAAAAAAAACGCAAGTTTTAAGACATAAATGGTGGAAAAAATAAAAAAATTTCATTTCGGGGCATTTAAAGAGCAAAAATAGAAAAGCAAAAATTAAAGTCGTGGTGCTACGCACCACATTGACTTTTAAATGAATAAATTTCATAGGGCTGTATACAAGTATTAGGCTGCAGACCCCCGTCCTTTGCTTCGCAAAGTCCACCCCCCATTTTTCGCTGAAAAATAGGGGGACAAACTGGCGTCAAAACTTTTTAACGACGACTACAAGATTTAGCTTAATAATAGTTTTTCGATAGCCCACCTTAAACTTTAGAGCCACTAACCTAAGTGGTGCGTAAGCACCACAATTTTATGCTTTATGCTTTCTGCATTATGCTTTAATTTTTTGATTTGTGATTTAATCCCATTTTATGGTATAATATTTATAGATTGTAAATAACTGTAAATATTATGTATATTCTGCGAAACTTATTAAAATTAATATTTGTCTACTGTCCCATAATTATTCTAATTATTGGGTTAGGTTTTTATACTCAAAAACAATTTAATAATATACTGACAAACATAGCTCCCATTACTTCAGCCATTGCCACAGAATATATGGAAGCTGAAGCACATGTAGATTCCATTGAATTTAAAGGCTTAAGCATAATCCTTAACAATCTTTACCTAAAAGAACCCAACGGAAAAGATTTTGCCTCTGCGGAAAAGGTTTCTGTAAGAATCAACCCCTTAACTATCACTGCTCGGACATTTTCTATCCTAAACATTAAAGCTGACAATTGTTATATCAATATAGAAAGAAAGAACGGAAAGCAAAACTTTGATTTCCTCACAAAATTAGCTCAAAGAAAAAACATAACTCCCACAGATATCAGAGGACCAATCGTTCTCATAACCAACTCTCGAGCAGACATAAGTGACGACCAAACCGGATACATAGACCACCTGACAAACATCAACATCCGTTTTGACCTTAGATCCAAGGAACACCCTTCTGTGTCTGCCACTTTATCATCAGACTATATTCAAAAAATAAAATATAGCACAAACTTCGACATATCAAACCACAGAGCTTTAATCAACTTAGAGCTTTCAAAAATCAACCTAAGTGTATACAACAAATATTCACACTTAATCCCCGTAAACGACACTCTTAAAAATGTTCACATCACAAATGTTTACGGTATATCCGATGCCAAAATTTACCTAAATGTTCAAAACATGCAAGTGAAAGACTATCTTATAAAAACCCAGTTTTCCTCTCTCTATGCCACCACCAATTTCGGATCTGTTTCAAACGCCAACCTAAGAGCTGACTTAACCCCTTCGCTTGTCACCTTTAACACACAAGGAAACTTCGGCAGCAATATCTCCGGAAAAGTGGTAAGTTCCAACCTCTCCGCAAAGGGCAACATGGGACTTTCCGCCCCCTACCGTATAAATAGTATCTTAACTCTAAAAAACGCCAATTTAAGCAATTTCAGCTCATTTTTGCCAAAAAACACATCCCTTTCAGGTGTCTGTGATATAACTGCCAATTTATCGGGAGATTTAAAAAATCCGATATTATCCCTCGGTGTTAAAGGAAAAGACCTTGCCTATGAAGGGGTTAAACTCTCAGAGCTAAGTCTAAAAGCTTCCTATAAAGACAAAGTAATTGATTATGAAGTCAATGCTACAGGGCCTTCTGTAAACAAATCCAAAATTATCTCCCTAAACAAAAACTGGCTTGGAACCACTGTTAAAATTTTTGCACGAGGGGACATAAAAGGATTAAATCTCCAAAAGCCGGACATTAAAAGCCTAACCACCACTTCCCTTGTAAACCTTCGTGGCTTTGATATAAGTTCTCTGTGCCCATACAAAGGCCTTGCAGAAGGTGACTTTTTGATAAAGGGAAACATAACTCGACCTAAAATCACTTCCAACATGTCTCTTTCAAAAGGTGTATTTGACCTTAACAAGATTAAATATGAAAATATAAGCATTGACCTATCTTTCAACACGGAAGACCAAAAAGCTGTTATCAAAAACGGTTTAATAAAAGGTCTATACAACACAGCCATTATTTTCAGAGGCTATTTAGACAGCAAGCTCAACGCTCACGCTTTCCTTTCCATAGACAGCCTTGACCTTGCTCCTATCGGAAAAGATTTTGACACAGATCTAAAAGGACTTGTTAATTTCAATACAGAAATAATCAAAACAGGAAACATAATAGAAGCCACAAACAGGCTTAACGGTTCAAATATTCAATACAAAGACCAATACTTGGATTTTATTCAAGCTGATTTCAGCTTAACTCCCTACGCTCTCTACATTCACAACTGTAATATTTTATATCTTCCTGCCACAGTTCAGTTTGCAGGGATTATTTCACCAAATCAAAATTTCTTAGAGTCCGTTATATCCGAAGCTTCCGACCTTAAAATAGTAAAAGACACTCAAGAATTTGATATAGAGAAAGAGCTTAAGAACCTTAACAAAGACTCACAAAACATCAGTATTCTATCAATGTTCAAAGCCAAAAAGCCTAACATCTACTTTGCGGGAAAGTTAAAGGGAAACAACTTCTCCACAAAGCATCTCTCAGAGCGTCTCAAAATAAAAAACACTGATATAAAAGCCATTGCCAACTGTAATATGTATATAGGTGGAGTTTACATAGACAACAAAATCAAGGACCTTTCCGGAGAAGGTGACATTACAATTGACAACCTTATGGCCTACGAAAACATTTTCAATAACTTAACAAGCAAAGTAAATGTTAATGACAACATAATCACCCTTTCAGACCTTAAAGGTGACGCTGTATCCTACAACGCCACAGATACAAACAGATTCGGCACCATAGACGGAGAATGCACCTATAATATAACCACAGGTGAAATCTTAGGTGACCTTAACATAAATAACCTTAATATAAACGACTTCAGAAAATATTACAAAAACTATCTGAACGCCTTTGGTATCACTAACACCAAATGTCATTTTTACGGAACTGTAAACAAAGAAATTAACGATATAAACTGTAATATTGATACAGAAATCCCCATACTGTCCGTTAACGGAAAATCCTATAGGGACATATCCCTAACGGCCTCTCTTCTTCATTCCGATCTCTTTTCCGCCAACGGGATCATAAAAAAGGATGACCAATATCTCAACATCCTTGTGGACAACCTTTCTATTAAAAATGAAAATGTTGAAAACATAAGTGTCACTGTTCAAAAAGCCTCTGTCAATGACCTAAGAGAAATCTTTTATCTCTCACCCCTTGCCAAAACCAAATCTATGAAAGAATTTCTCTCCTATTTGCCTATAATTTCCAACGGAACCATAGATCTAAACATGACAGCTTCCGGAAACCTTAACTCTCTAAACGGTGAATGCGAAATAAACGGTGAAGATATTAACGCCGACTTTGACAAACTCTCTGTCTTTTATGCCAAGCTTACAGCAGAAGAAGGTGTAGTGAATCTTGAAAATCTTGATATAGAAGGAACGGAATTTGTATTAGCTTGTGACGCCTATCCTCTTTTAGATATTCACAATGCTTTTAAACCTAAATCAGAAACAAAGCTTGCAAAGGCTTCTTTGGTTAATAATTCAAATATTAACATATCCATTACAAACCTACCCTTAGAACGTTTTGGTAAATATATAAATATGGAAGATGTAAAGGGAATGCTGGCATGCGACGCTCTTATTACGGGGGATCTTTCACAACCAAACATAACAGCTTCAGTAAATGTTGATGAACCGGCTATCGGTAGCATTCAAATGGATAATTTAATAGCTTCCAAAATAGATATTACCAAAGACACCATTGACCTAACGGAAGGTATAACCCTTTATATGACAGAAGACAACTATGCCACCCTAAAAGGCACCATTCCCATGTCATTTATCAATACAAACAACAGTAAAGATAACATTAACCTAAGCTTAGAAGCACCGGAGCAGGATTTGGGCTTCTTGGAAGTTTTAACGCCTCTTATTGACAAAGATACTTCCAAAGGAACTTTTGCTCTCACTGCCACCCTGGCAGGTCCTATTTCAGACACAACTCTGTCAGGTGGAGCAACAATAAGTGAAGGTGAAATTCACACCATAGGTCATACCACCCTTACCAATATAAACTCCCAAATCACCTTTGATAACGATGATGCCGGAAACCTTTTGCTTAACATTGATAAATTAACCCTTAACGACAATAACAACAAAGAGTATGCCTTTGTGGCAGACCCGGGATACATTAAGATTAAAAGTAAAAACAATATATTGTCAGAAAGAATAAACAATCAAAACAGACAACAAAACAAAAACATAACCATAGGTGATATGTTGTCTGACGGTGAGATTTATCTCCACGGAACTTTTGATGACTTTTACTATACAAACAGTGATTTTTCATCCTTTAGCGATAAAACCAATTGTTATGTTAACGGAAAAATATTTGTGGAAGGAAATCTTCTGACACCTAAAATATATTCTCCGGAAACTTGTGTTTTAAACAAAGTCAAATTCTCTTGCAAAGCAGGTAAAAATGAAAAGTCCGAAGACGACTCTCTTCTCACTCTTGCCAACAATAAAATACAAACCACAGGCATCTACACATATAATGACGCTGTGGTTTATGATGAAATATTTACTCAATTAAGAGAGAGACGAAACAAAAAGTATCTCTTTAACCCTTCCTTTGATATTTCTGTCAAAGCTGAAAACATAGAAGCACGACCTCCCGCAACCATAGCCAAAGTTGATTTAGATGCCACAGTAACAGGAAACCTTAATAACCCCACAGTTAAAGGACGAGCTGTCATTAAAGAAGGTAGGTCCTCATTCCAAATTGCAAGAGCAAGAATTGTCAAAGGCTCAAGTGTGGACTTTGAATATTCCGACCACACACCAAAAGCTGATATTAATATAGAAGCTTTCTCCTTCGTTCACGCCTCTGACAAAAGCGGAAATGACGAAAGATATAAGATTAACATTGCCGTTAAAGGTGGCCTTGATGATTACGAAATTAAAATGGAAAGCGATCCGGAAGGTTTGAGCCAACAAGAGATCTTAGAAGCCTTTACGGGTATAAATAAAAATACCATTAATGCGGGAGATACATTAGCTAAGATAGGAGCCAATAATATTCTCACACCTATTGAAGATTTCTTTGTAGAGTATTTGGGATTTGATTCATTGGGATTTGAATATCAACAAAACAAATATGCCATTATAAATATAGAGAGAAGTTTTAACAAAAAATTCTATGCATCATTCTATTCTAATTTATATAACGGCGAAAACACAGAAAAATCCAACATATCAGAGTGGGAGTTAAAATTCGGTTATAAATTCAATAACAGACTAAGAATGAATATAGGAACTACCGACACCAAGGAAAGAACAATAACCTTCACTTATGGATTTAAGTTTTAATGCACCACTCCCCCTGCTCAAATCCCTAAAACCCATTCCCGAAAAGTTGAAGCATCTGCGAAAACTTTTTGGGAATGGGTTTTAGGGGTGAGAAATAAGCAAAGCTTTTTTGTAAAAACGACAACAACTTGTCGTTTTTAGCAAGAGCCGGAAAATCTACGATTTTTAGGTGCCCGACGGCAAAAATCTTTATCACTAAAGATTTTTGACTAGACATTTAGGAGGGTGACTAATTATAGACATATCTAAAAAATTACACTCAATCTTTTAAAACTCATGAATTGCATTAAGAAAGTGAATAAAAAATCAACGCCAATATCTCAATACTATCCATAATCATTTTCCAAGTAGCTCACATTTGCTGACAAGGACAGCTTTATTGTCCACAAGGCACCAAGGAGAGCCTTCTCTAAAGATATATGTCTTATTGTCCTTGTTTACAGTCCAAATATCACTGCTGTTTTCAAACTTTGTCAGGTCCTTTATTCCACAGGTTTCTTTATTAAATTTTACTCTGTCAGAATTGTCTTTAAACAAAACTGTTTCTATTTCTTCTGTTGTTGGTTTTAACTCTTTTAACTTTTCATCTGTTAAAAACTCATAAGGCACTTCTTTAAACTCAGGCTGTGGAACTATTTCTATAGACTTTTTGTATTCAAACACTCTTTTTCTTATATCTTCCGGCAAAAAAGAAATGCTCCATGGGTATTGGTAGGCTAAAGGATTAAAAAAATCTGTCACTTGATATAAATATTTATTAAATGGATCAAATACAAATTCACAAGCCCATATAGCATATTCAGGAATATCCTTAGAAGTTGATGACAGAATTTTATGAACTTTTAATCCAATATCATATTTACTATTAGGTACTCCTTGACAAATACAACTTATTACCACTTTTTGTTCACCTATATGTTCTGCAAAAACTTGCCTAAGATATATTTTATTTGATGTATTAAACATTATGTTACAATCTTTAATTTCTTCCTCTGTAAAAAAACTCTTTACTATATCTGTTATTTCATCATTAGAAACATGCCTATCAGATATTAATTTATAATTTCTTATAAAAAAATTAAATAATATAATCTCACCTGTTACACTATTTACTTCTATCAAAATACCACCGGCATTATCAATTCCATTTAATTCAGTATTTCTCTTACTGCTTAAATAAAATTCCCATCTATTCATTTGAGAATCTTTCATTTCAGAAGAAATTACTTGATTAATTAAAGTATAACCTTTTGAATTTAGCCAATCAATAGCTATATTTCTACATTCTTTTTGTGAATATTTTGAATTTCCTTTTTGTTCTTCAACATTTAAATTATAATAATGAGTAATAATATTATAATTTAAATCAACATCTATAAAAATCCTACTATCTTTTAATCTAACTTCACATATATTTGGTTTAATCACACCTGTATGATCATCTATAACATCTATTTCTATTCCTGATAGATTGTCATTCCCAATAAACTTTCTAACAATTTCAACAATCTTTTCTTGTGTTTCAAGGTTAAATCTATAATGTGATCTTAGAACACCTTCGGCTAATTTAATTTCACTCTCCGGAGCAATTGATTTATAATTTTCTTTTTCTTTATTATTTGTTATTCTTAGTGTAGTATCTATTTGCGCTTCACAGACAATTGAGAAAGCAACCAATATGGCAACAAAAATTAATATATATTTTTTCATTTTATCCCTCCGTATTATAATTTTATTATATCAAAAAACACCGAAAAAAGCAAATAAAAAAAACCTCCCTTATAAAAAGAGAGGAGGTTTGAGGGAGAAAACAGTTGTGCGAATTTCATAGGAACGTATACAAGATAATGAATAATGCATAATGCAAAATGTATAATTAATGCAAAATGCATAATACTCACCCCCCTAACGCAGTAGGGGGGACTAACTGTATACCATAGCTCGCCCAAAAGTTTAGAGCCCACCAACCAAGGTGGTGTGTAGCACCACAATAATTGTGTATTGTGCAATGTAAATTGTGCATTAATTTTTTGATTTTTGATTATTGATTTTATTTTTTCGTTGTTATTACGGGGCCGTCTTTGGTTATAGCAACCGTATGTTCAAAATGAGCTGACAGAGATCCGTCTGCGGTCACCACTGTCCATTTATCAGGCAAAATCTCTATCTTGGCAGTGCCGGCATTTATCATTGGTTCTATTGCAAGTGTCATTCCTTCTGACAATCGGACACCTGTGCCTTTTCTGCCATAATTGGGAACATTAGGGTCCTCGTGAATGGATTTTCCTATTCCGTGGCCCACATACTCTCTAACCACATAGAATCCCCTACTCTCACAATATGATTGTATTGCATAACCCACATCTCCCAATCTGTTACCGATAACACACTCATCGATACCTTTATATAATGCTTCTTTGGTCACTCTAACCAAATCTTCGGCTATTTTAGTTCCCTTTCCGCCAACTATAAAAGTTCTTGTGCTGTCACCGTTAAATCCTGCCTTACAAGCACCAAAATCCACACTGACCAAATCTCCGGCTTTTAAAATTCTCTGGGTATTTGGTATACCGTGAATTACTTCATCATTAACTGATATACAAGCACTACCGGGAAAACCATAAAGACCTTTAAAAGAAGGAATTGCATCTTCAAGCAAACAAACTCTCTCACAAATATCATCTACATCTTGAGTAGACATACCCTCTTTCAAAAGACTACCCACTTCTTCAAAAACATTATAACATACTCTGCCCGCAATTTTCATTTTTTCTATATCACGGGGAGTTTTTCTGATAATCATTATATCACCTACAAACCGAGAGTTTTCATAATATTATCTCTAATCTCATCTATTGAACCGCTTGCATCAATATCTGTTATTTTTCCCTGCTCTTTGTAAAACTCTATCAAAGGAGCGGTTTTTTTATCATACTGGTCAAGTCTGTTATTAATAGCTTCCGGCTGATCGTCACTTCTGTGAATCAAATCCGCTCCGCAAGCATTACATTTTCCCTCAACCTTAGGAGGATGGTTTACCAAATGATAAGTTTCACCACAGTTAAGACAAACTCTTCTTTGGCAAAGTCTGTCAACAATCACTTGATGATCTATATTTAAATTAATAACCTTTTCAACAGGCATATTAAGCTCAGATAACATAATATCAAGAGCCTTTGCTTGAGGAATTGTTCTCGGAAAACCGTCCAAAATAAAATCTTTGATATTGTCATTTATAAGTTTATCTTTTACTATTCCAACAACCACATCATCAGGGACCAATTCTCCCTTTGACATATATTCCTTGGCTTTTAAACCTGTCTCTGTCTCTTTTGCAACAGCTTCTCTTAACATATCTCCCGTGGAAATATGAACGGCACCGGTCTTTGTAGCTATAACCTTAGCCTGGGTGCCTTTACCCGCACCGGGGCAACCAAACATAACTATTCTCATATTAACCTCTTTCCATGAGCCACCACTTCAAAGAGCTACAAATAGCAACTGTGGAGGCTGTAAAAAAAGGAGTTGACTGAGTCAACTCCTTTAATAAGCAATTTCTAAGGGTTCCCCCCTCTCACCAAGTCCCCCCTACTACGTAAGGGGGGGGTTAGGGGGGCGACAGTTAATAAACTTTTAGGGATCCTATTTAATAAATCCTTCGTAATGTCTCATAATCAGTTGACTTTCAATTTGCTGCATTGTATCAAGAGCAACACCCACAACAATCAAAAGTGATGTTCCACCTATAAGGTTGAAGTTGTGGAAACCAAGCCAACCGGGGATATAATACTGTATCAAGGCAACTATTGCCAAGAATATAGCACCCGTAAGAGTTATTCTTGTAAGGATTTTATCCAAATATTCTCGTGTGGGCTTTCCGGGTCTTATACCGGGAACATAACTACCTTGCTTCTTTAAATTATCGGATACATCTTGAACATTAAAGGTGACAGCTGTGTAGAAATATGTAAACACGAAAATCATAAAGGCATAAATCAAACTTCCCCACCAAGAACCACCCGGGGCAAACTGTTGAGCAAACCTAACAAACCAATGATCCATATTACCCTTTGATAAAACATTTGCCAAGGTCAAAGGGAAATACTGAATTGAAACAGCAAAGATAATTGGGATAACACCGGCAGAGTTTACTCTTAAAGGTAAATAAGTGGTCTGACCACCATATACTCTGTTTCCCACAACTCTTTTTGCGTGTTGAATGGGAATCTTTCTCTGAGCAACAGTCACTGATACCATAAAGGCTATAACAGCTATGAAAATTGCTATAAGAACTATGAAACGAATCCAACCTGTAAAACCGGCGGAATTGGCTTCGAGAGCACTGGCAAAAAGTTGAAAAGGAAGAGTTACCATAATACCGGCAAAGATAACAATGGATACACCGTTACCTATACCCTTTTCGGTTATCATTTCACCCATCCACATAAGGAAACTGGTTCCTGCAACAAGAACAATGGTAATAAACAATACATACAATATACCGGTTCCTAAACCTTGGTCTGCAATAGCGTTGCTGTTCTTTAAAACCAAGGTCATCATAAAACCTTGAATAAAGGCTAAAACACCGGTTAAGTATCTTGTATATTGCTTAATTCTCTTCTGACCGGAAGCTCCCTCTTTCTGCATTTGAGAAAGAGAAGGAAAGGCTATGGTCAAAAGTTGGAAAATAATGGAAGCGTTAATATAAGGCATAATACCCATGGCGAATATGGCATACTTCTTAAAAGCACCACCACCAAACATATCAAACATGTCCAAAAGTCCACCTGAGAATTGACCTAAAAGTGCCTCAGTATTTACTCCCGGAATTGTAATATGCAGCCCTAATACATATACAGCCATCATCAAAACAAGAAATTGGATTTTCTTCTTAAGTTCAGGACTTCTTAAAGCTGCCGCTAAGGATTGAAGCATACTATATTACCTCCACCTTTCCTCCGCAGGCTTCGATTTTCTTTATAGCTTCAGCAGAAAACTTATTTGCTTTTACTGTTAAAGCTTTTGTTAATTCACCGTCTCCTAAGATTTTAACACCGTCTTTTACACCGTTGATACACTTAGTGTCTAATAAAGCTTGTGTTGTCACTTCGCTGCCGGCATCAAAAACTTCTTCAAGCTTTGCAACATTAACAACAACAAATTCTTTTCTGTTAATGTTCTTAAAACCTTTCTTGTGAGGAAACTTTCTGTATAAAGGTGTCTGTCCACCTTCAAATCCAAGTTTAATACCTACATTGGATCGTGATTTCTGTCCGTTCATACCACGTCCGGCTGTTGTTCCGTGTCCTGATCCGGGACCACGACCAACTCTCTTACGGGCATGAGTTGAACCCGGGTTCGGCTTTAAATCATGTAATCTCATTATTTTACCTCCCCATCTACTTCTTCCACCTTAAGAAGATGACTAACTCTGTTAATCATACCCTTAACTAATGGTGTATCTTCCTTAATTACGGAAGAACCTATCTTGTGAAGACCTAAAGCTTTAACTGTTCCTTTTTGGAAATCTTTACCCTTAATAAGGCTTTTAACGAGAGTAATCTTAAGCATTTTCACCCTCCTTAACCTCCAAAGTTTCAACTTCCTTTATATCGGACTCTAAGCCTTGGCTCTCTGCTTTCTTAATTCTTGCATACCAAGGAACCAAAACTTCCAGGTCTCTTTGTCTTGTGGCACATACATCTTCAGCTAATTTAAGGTTTTCAAGACAAATCATGGTAGCCTTGGCGGCGTTTACACCGTTTCGTGAACCTAAAATTTTACCGAATACGTCTTCAATTCCCGCAAGTTCGAGAATAGGACGAACAGCACCACCGGCAACAACTCCGGTTCCCTTTGAAGCGGGCTTAAGCATAACTTTGCTTGCACCAAACTTTTCAAAGCACTCGTAAGGAATTGTTCCGTTTACAATGTTAATCTTAATTATATTCTTCTTGGCAGCTTCGGATGCCTTTCTGATTGCATCGGGAACAGCGGCTGCCTTTCCTAAACCTATACCAACGTGACCGTTCTTGTCACCTACTGCAACAAGAATTGACCAACTAAGGGTTCTACCACCTTTGGTGGTCTTTTGAACTTTATTGGTTCTGACAACGATTTCTTCAAGGTTGAGTTGATCTGCGTTTATGTTTTTTGCCATAATACTCTCCTAAAACTTCAGTCCGGCTTCACGTGCACCATCGGCAAGTGCAGCAACTCGACCATGATATTTGTAACCGGCTCTGTCAAATACGACTTCGCTGATGCCTGCGTCAAGAGCCTTTTTACCGACTACTTGACCAACTAATTTTGCAACTTCTGTCTTGGACTTTCCGTCCATTTGTGATTTAACTTCTGCGTCAAGAGTGCTACTTGCTACAAGAGTGATACCTTTTGTATCATCAATAACTTGAGCATAAATACCCTTCAAGGATCTGAAAACATTAAGTCTGGGCTTTGTTTCGGTTCCGGACAAATTCTTTCTGATTCTGAAGTGTCTCTTTTGGCGAAGCATTTCTTTTGTTTTCTTCATGTTTCCTCCGTCACAGATTAATCCTAAAAATAACTTTAGGATAGGTGTTATCCTTATTAAGCGATTTTTTCGCTCACCGGCATCTATATGCGAGTTCCCTCAACGGCACACACCGCAAGCATATTAAGACACCTCTGTTGACATTGCGAAATTAAACCTAATAAGGAATATGAGAACAGATTATTTCTTAACCTGTTTTCCGACTTTTCTACGAACCACTTCGCCTTTGTAGCGAATACCTTTGCCTTTATAGGGCTCGGGGGGTCTGATTTTTCTGATAAGAGCTGCTTGTTGACCCACAGTCTCTTTGTTGTAACCCTTTACAATAATTGTGGGTGTTTGGTTTCTTGCTCCCGGGATAACTTCAAACTCAATACCGGGGAGAGGCTCTACGACGTTTTCGTTTGAATAACCGACATTAATCTTTACATTCTTGCCGGCTGCTTCACATCTGTAACCTACACCGATGATTTCAAGGGTTTTGGTAAAACCTTGTGTCACACCTATTACAGCATTGTTAATCAAAGCTCTCATAAGACCGTGAAGTGATCTGTGTTCAGGTCTGTTGGTAGGTCTTTCACAGGTTATTACACCATTTTCAAATTTAACCGTAATATCCGGGCTTATAGGAATATTTAATGTTCCCTTAGGACCCTTAACGGTAATGTCTGTTTCTGTTAATTTAATGTCCACTCCGTTTGGCACATGAATGGGCATTTTTCCGATTCTACTCATTTATAATGTCCTCCTGATTACCAAACGTAGCAAAGAACTTCGCCACCGATACCAAGCTTTCTGGCTTCTCTGTCAACGATAACACCGTGAGATGTGGAGATAATAGCAATACCTAAACCTCTTAAAACTCTCGGAACCTTATCTTTCTTGGCATAAATTCTCAAACCGGGCTTAGAAATTCTCTTTAATCCGGTTATAATCTTTTGATTCTTTTCGCCATACTTCATTGCGATTATAGCTGTGGGGAATTTGGCTTTTTCGTCCATAGTATAACCCTTAATGAAACCTTCGGCAACAAGAATCTTTACAATTTCCATGTTGAGCTTATTGGCAGGAACCTTAACTTCAGCGTGTCCCGCTTGGTTAGCGTTTCTGATTCTGGTCAATAAGTCAGCAACGGGATCTGTGACAACCACTTGCGTGTCCTCCATTATTAATACTTAGGTCTTCGATAACTCACACAAATTTATTATGCATTTTGCTTTCAAAACAACAGAGCAAATTAATCCGTGGGTCCTCAAGGCGAACCTTACCTCATACCAAACTATTCCTTATTACAGTTTTCCTGTCGGAGACACAGGAGACTTTGCAACAGGACATTTTTGACTATATTGTTTTGCAATTTAAGGTTTTGCGAAACCTTTCTTTCTCGAAAAACTTACCAACTTGATTTGGTAACACCGGGGATAAGGCCTTTAGAAGCCATTTCTCTGAAACAGATTCTGCAAATGCCGAATTTTCTCATGTAACCACGAGGTCTTCCGCAAATGTTACATCTGTTGTAGGCTCTAACCTTAAACTTAGGTGCCTTTTTTTGTTTTTCGATAAGACATGTTTTAGCCATGTTTTACCTCTTATTCTTCTTTAGCCTTTTCTGCTTCGGCTATGATTTTTTGTGCCACGTCTCTTGGGGCTTGTTCGTAATGGTCAAAAGTTGTTGTAAATTTTCCACGTCCTGAGGAAATAGAACGAAGGTCAATACAATACTTTTGAATTTCATTGGCGGGAACATTTGCCTTAACCACTGCTCTTCCACCATGAAGTGTATCTTGTCCGTAAACTCTTCCACGCTTGGTGTTAAGATCTCCGATAACATCACCAACACATTCTGCGGGAACTATGATCTCTATATCCATTATAGGCTCAAGGATTATTGGACCGGCGTTCATAGCAGCTTCCTTAAAAGCTGTCTTGGCGGCCATTTGGAAAGCGATATCCTTGGCGTCTACAGGGTGAGTAGATCCATCAATTACAGAACAAATAATGTCCACACAGGGGTAACCTGCTTGAATACCCTTTGACATAGCATCTTGAACTCCCTTATCAACAGAAGGGATAAATTGTCTTGGAATAGCTCCACCAACAACCTTATCAATAAATTCGTAACCTTTACCGGGTTCGTTAGGCTCAATAACAATGTGAGCGTCACCAAACTGACCGGCACCACCGGTTTGCTTCTTGTGTCTCTTTCGACAGTCGGCTTTCTTTGTAATGGTTTCACGATATGCAATCTTAGGAGTTTGAGTGGTCACTTCAACACCAAACTTTTTCTTAATTTTTTCAAGAATGATACCTAATTGGTAGTCACCTAAGGATGCGATAATTGTTTCACCTGTGGATTGGTCACGGAATGTCTTAAATGTAGGATCTTCTTCCATAATCTTTTGGAAAGAAGGACCCATTTTATCTTCAGCTGCTTTGTTTGCGGCAAATACAGCAAGAGAATATACAGGGTTGGGGAAGTCAAGAGGAGGAAATGCTTCCGCACTCTTGTCATTTGTTAAAGTATCTCCGGTTTGAACTGAAACCAACTTTGCAACGGCACCAATGTCACCGGCTTTAACTTCTGCCACAGCGTTTTGCTTTGCACCAAAGATAGAGTAAACTTGACCCACTCTTTCTTCCTTTTCTTGGTTTACATCGTAAACTCTGCTATCACCCTTGAAAGTGCCTGAGGTTACCTTGAAGTAGGTTAATTTTCCAACATAAGGGTCGGCAATGGTCTTGAATACTCTTGCTTTCATAACTCCATCTTCAACGGAAGGAGCAGGAGCATAGGTAGATATAAAGTTTAAAAGGGTATCTATACCAACGTTCATTGCGGCAGAACCAACCAAAACAGGAACAAAAGAACCATCTTTGATGGCGGACTTAATTCCGGTGGTCAAATCTTCGTCGGAAAGGGTGCCTTCTTCAAAGAATTTTTCCATAAGAGCGTCATCTGTTTCGGCAATGGCTTCAATTAATTCTTCTCTAATGGTTTCAACTTGGTCTTCCATATCGGCCGGAACGGGAGCTTCGTCACTGGTCTTGGTTGCCGGGTTGTAAATGTAAGCTTTTTTACTTATAACATCCACAATACCTTTGAAGTTAGCTTCTTTTCCTATGGGGATATATACAGGAGTCACACCGTTTCCGTAAGCTTCTTTCAAAGCTTCGCAAGTAGCAGTCCAGTTCATATTATCTTTATCTCTTTTATTAATGAAAACAATCTTTGCGTTTCCGGCGGCGGCGGCAAGTTCCATAGCGTTGTCTGTTCCCACTTCAACAATACCGGAACCATCAACAACAACAAGTGCGGTTTCAACAGCACTCATGGCACCTACAACATCACCCACAAAATCAGCAAAACCGGGAGTATCTATAACATTAATCTTGGTATCTTTCCATTCAATGGGACACATAGACATAAAAAGAGACATTTTTCTGGCTTTTTCGTCTTCTCCATAGTCACAAACCGTGTTACCGTCATCAATTTTACCAAGTCTGTTTATAGCATTTGTAGTAAAGAGCATAGCTTCAATAACGCTGGTTTTACCAACTCCGCCATGTCCCGCTACAGCAATATTTCTGATTTGTTCGGTTGCATAATCTTTCATAATCAACTTTCCTTTTATACTTTATATAAAAATAAACTTAATCAAATATAAAAATCGGCATAACAAAAAGAGCGTCTAAAAAAGTGACACCATTATTATTATACCACATTTTCTTTTTTAAAACAAGTTTTAAGGCCCTTTTTGGAAAATATTTTTTTACTTATATAATATAACAAAAATATTATTTTAATATAAATAAGAAACCTTTTTTGTGTTCTACCACAAATTGACTATCTATATCAAAAGAGCCTTCACCTTGAAATCCTTCTACTTTTGGCATATATAAGCCTTTATAACCTTTATCTTTAAACTCCAATTTAAAGGTTTCTTGAGTATCACTAAAATTAGCTACAGCTATAATTAAAATATCTTCTTTTTTATAGCATGATACAAAGACCTTTTCATTATTACTCTTTACAGGGCAATTTTTATCCCAGTAACCAATCAACTCACTGCCGGCTAAAATTTCATTTTGCATTTTAACCATTGCTCCGTAATTCTCATAAGCTCTTGAAGTTGTCATTGCATAAAGCAAACCCTTATACATATTCAATTCATGAGTGCAAAGAAGTTCCTCCCCAGTCAATCCGAAGGGCACACCGCTACATTCCACAAACCAATAATCTTCACTTAAATCATATTCCGAAATTTCTCCGAAGAATAATGAAGAAATATAAGGCAAAATTTCCATATAAGTTAATGCGGGACTTGATTTAATACAAGTGTTGTTAAACAAATTGCTGGCATGAAGATTAATTCTATGGAAACCTCTTTCTTTTTCCATTATTTGAACAAGTCTCTTAAAAGATCTTCTATCCGTATTTGTGGAATCCACATACAAACCGTCGTGAGGCAATTTTTTTAATCCATACTCAAAACCTTTAACAAAGAAATTTGCAAGTCTGGAAAGTCCGTTGGTAGCCACAGTTATGTCTACTTCTCCGTCATACAAACTTGAAACATATTCAGGGTGCGGACGGAAGTTGAGGTGTTCCAAAATCCAAGGGTGATTGCCTCCGAACTGAGTTAAAAACCACTCATGAAGCTTACCTATAAGCCACTCTTCCGGCTCAAATATCTCATCTCCGAGACTCTCAAAAGCCCATATCTCCGGTGCATGACAACTGAGTTCCCTAATAGTATTATAAATGTTAATACCCTTATATTCTTTTAAATACTCATCAAACTTTTTCTTAAGCCTATCTAAGTGGAAGAAAGGATAGTTAATATAAGGATACTCATATTGAGCGTGGTGGAAATGAACCAGCTCTCCCTCTTTCTGTGTGCCTGAGTTCGTATAAATATAAGACCAATGTTCCGGTAAAATCTTATGAAAAGGAGTTATAAGCAATCTGAAATTAAACTCAGTTTTTTGACCTTTCTTGAATAATCTGTTTCCCGTATAAGCTTTTATGAAAACCTTTTTGCCTTTTTCATAAACTTTACTTCCTCCTAACCCTTCATTATACCAAGAAAGAGGATTGCCAAAGTTGGAGTTATAGAACATAGAGAAAGTATCTTTGGTATCTCTTAAATCCAAATAAAGACCACCGTCTGCATCCCCTATCCATACTTTGTGACTGTTTTGATTTTCATTCCATTTCCAGTCTATATCTTCAGTTCTGTATCCGCCCTGTTTGCAATATCCCATTATATATTTTGAC
This sequence comes from Abditibacteriota bacterium, assembly GCA_017445025.1. GTDB lineage: Bacteria > Armatimonadota > UBA5829 > UBA5829 > UBA5829 > RGIG7931. The sequence goes on from JAFSVJ010000084.1 coordinate 60,512, forward strand.
ATCTCTTTTCGCAGAGGAATCAAGAGAATATTGTCTTTCAATTGGGATTTCTTTGAAGTGGTTTGTATAGACACATCAACACATCCGTCAAATTCTATTCTTGTAGATGTGATACCTTTAAACTCTTCCGTTTCCCATTTTGAAACAAACAAAACAAAAGTATTTCCGTGAGATTTTTCTTTTATATCGGATTTAATACACTTTCCGCAATCAAAAAGAATACTGTCGGCAAGAAGTTCATTCTCTCGGCTGGTTATACTTTTAGGAAGACCAAATTCATTTAAAATTATTTTTCTGTCAAGGATACTTATAACATAAGCGTTCCCCTTTTTACTAAATTCTACATTTTTATAAGGGTAAGGGACTATATCTTCCGTACCGGTTTGATCGTTAAGCCATGCAAGTCGAGACATGGAATTCATATCATCAAAACCTTTATCTTTACAAACAGAACCTTTAACCTTTACCGAAACCTTAAATATAACTGTATCCTTGTCAGTTACTATTTTAATCTTGTCATTTATATCTTTTTGGGTTTCTGCCAAAAACCATAAGGCACCTACCTGCCCTTTTGGAACATTTATTGTTTTTGTAAAATGCTCACCCTTATAATCAATACCTTCTGTATTTATACAAGTAATTCCTTTAGGAGTTTCCACTTTAACATTTGTTAAATCACAAATATGAGCATAAACACCTATTTGAAAAGCTTTTATTTCTCCCGGTCTTATATTAAAAGATGCTTCTTTTGCCGGTCCCTTGTTAAGCCATCTGTAAGGAATAAAATCTTTCATTTTAATGGGATGCTGAGCATCCTCAAAGAAAGTCATAAAGGGTTCTTTATAGTTAAGTATTTTTTCAACTTCTTCTTTTGAGGCAGTGACTTCCATAGGATAAAAAGAATTAAATCCTATATGGTCCTTTGTTTCTCTATATTGTATTTCCGTACATTTTGCTATAGGTATGTTTCTTTTTAAAGCTAACTTTGGAGCACCTTTAAACTTAAAGCCTATATCCGTATAATGGTTTTTGGAAAAATCTCCCGTAATTTCAAACTTTTTATAAGGATAATAATAGAAATAATATACGCCGACTCCGCATTCGGGCTTAAAAACTATATCTCCTCGCAGATTAGTATTATCATTTACATAATAATCTTTAACTTCCGTTCCGTCTTCAAATTCTATATAAGGATTTATTCTTTCAGGATGCTTTTCATGTCGTCGCCAATTTATAAAAACTCTGTTATAATCGGAAGCATCCTTTACTACAACCTTTGCTCTGTGATTTCCGTGACCTTCAAAATCCCAAAAACCATAAGTCCATTTAATTCCGTCAATAATTCCGTTCATAATTACCTCTATGTTTAAAATACTATCTTTAATTTCTATTCAATACCATATATATTATACTATTTTTATATCACAAATTACAATTATAATGTACAATTGACAGTCCCAAAAAATTGCGGATCTGAAAAGTTTGACTATGTGCTAATCCCATCTTTTCCAAATCCCTAAAACCCATTCCCAAAAAGTCGTAGCGTAGCAAGACTTTTTGGGATTTGGGCAACTGCTTGTCGTTTTTAGCAAGAGCCGGAAAATCTATGATTTTGCGGTGCCCGACGGCAAAAATCTTTATCACTAAAGATTTTTGACTAGACCCTTGGAATTGGGCAAATACGAAATTAAAATTTAAATAAGCCTTTTACATAACAGCTTTTTGGGTGGTATGTTTTTTTCACATTCGAAGACAGCAAATAAAAATATTCTACCCAAAAAGGTGTTTATAGGTCCTACTCAAGATTTTGGATTTGCTCAATTCCAAGGGCTCCCGAAAAGTTGAACAAAGTGAAACTTTTTGGGAATGGAAATAGAAGCATAGGAAAAAAGGGGAGTTTAAGAGAACCTGCCCTGCCCCCCTTGGGGGGCAACGATGAAAAACAAAAAGTTTTTCATCGTGGGGGGTAATTATACATCATTCAAGCCTTAGGTATTATAATCTCCGGGTCGATTACTATATTTTTCTCTAAAGTCCATTTTTGATTAATATTATCCACAGACATATCAAACAAAGCCTTGGTTATCTTACTATAATCCACTCTAAGCTCGATATAATCGTATTCCAAATTTAGATTCATATCACCCGAAGTGTAAATAATGAATTTACTATCTTTTATATATTCATTATATTTTTTAAGATAATATTTAGCTGAAACAAATAAATTATAATTCATAAAAACTATGGCATCAGGAGGCTCTGTAATGGATTCAAAGCCTTTAGTTAAAACTTTATTGGATTCCTTTTTTTCTCGGATAATATTTTGGAAAAAATAATAATAGTTTTCTTTCATATAATTACTGTAGAATTTATCTATTGTTGAACCGTAATTGTTAAACTCATTCACAAAATCAAAAACTATCACTTTTTCAAATTTATTCTCTTCTAATATTTTTATAAGTTGCCTATGCCTTAATATTTCGTTAATACTGACTTTTGCATAAGGGGACAACTCATTTCCAAACTCAACTATGGGAATATGTTTCTCTCTTGCTATGTCAATAAGTTTACAATTCCACTGATATAGATTAATAATACAAGCAATTTCATTTATGTTTACAGGACACTTATCTTTAATATCTTCATAAAATACGGGAATCCATTGTGTATCTGAAAAAAGTTTATATAGGCCGGAAGATATGACAAAATTACGAATTCCAACTAATAAAGGGTCATAAAAAAATTGTTCATCTAATATAATTACAACATATCTTTTAAAAGATTTGAGGTAAGTTCCGCTGCCATGACGTCTTTCAATAATATTATCCCTTTCAAGCTCAGAGAAAGCATTTCTGACAGTCAAAACGGAAACAGAAAGCTCCTTGGCAAGATCAGCCTCGCTCTGTATCCTCTTGTCCGGGTCAAAATCATTGGTCTTTATTAAATTTTTAATATATTCAATAACTTTCTCTTTCTTTGTCATAATTAATATCACTTAAAACAAAATTCCAACTCCCCTAAAAATATCTAATTTTTTGCTTAACGAAATAACTTTTGTCTTACCAACCCTGACGCTCATTCGTCTTGAAACAAAATACCTACGGACTTTGTCCTTGCTCTTTTGCCCCAATACTCATTCGCTACGGGCGGTGACGACAATGCATTATTTCTTACAAAAAATTGATCTTTTTGGTGATTTGGGATTTTGTTTTGGCAAGATCAGCCTCGCTCTGTATCCTCTTGTCCGGGTCAAAATCATTGGTCTTTATTAAATTTTTAATATATTCAATAACTTTCTCTTTTTTAGTCATAACAATTTACCAATAAATATTATATCATATATAACCAATAATTACAAAATTTTAAGTCATTATATTGACTTTTTTATAATTTTAAGACTTTCTATATTGATTTTAAGGCCCTATTTATGATATAATTATTTGTGGAAGTAATAGATTTCTTGTCACACCATCCCTACCATTCTTATATTTGTTGACAGAATTTATTAAGCTCTGTAAAGGCAATAAAGGAAAACTTAATGACTTTTTTCTATAGCACCCTACCCAAACAGATTAAAGACAATCTCAGATTAGACATTCTCTCGGGAGTATTCTTAGGTATATACACAGGTCTGGCAGCTCCTCTTTTCACTATTGTGGCAAGAAGAGAATTTCACGCATCTCCTTTTTGGTTATCTATGATGATTTTAGCCACCAGTATAGGAGGAATATTCAGCTTTCTGTTTTCTTCCATAGTAAAAGACGGACAGGAGCTTAAGTATTACTCTGTAGCCAATGGTATAATCAGAGCTTTATATTTATTGTTTTTCTTTATAAACAACGGCACTTTGTTCTGTCTTAATTATATAGCTATAGGTTTTCTCTCCGGCGTTATATGCACTCAATATAATATAATAATTCAAAAAGTTTACCCCAAAGATGCAAGGGGTAAACTTATGAGTTATACCAGAATTATACAAAATATCTTTATTCTTTTAGCAACCCTCTTGGGAACTATCATAGCAGACAGAGAAATATTTGGAATGGAAGGTTGGAGATTTATCTTCGGCTCTTCCGGTGTAATACTCCTAATCTGTAACGGTTTTTTTGCCAAATTAAAATACATCACAAACGATGCAGGTAAACAAGAAAATGTTTTAGGCTATCTAAAAAACTTTGTGGATATTTGTTTACATGATAAAAAAGCAAATATAGTTTGTATAGGAATGCTTTTGTTTATGTTTGCCAATAATACAACAATGATTTGTATTCCTATGTTTCAAAGTGATGTTTTGGGAATAAAAAACGGAACAGTCTCCGCCTTTGCTTTTATAACCACTATCTTCACTATTATAACCCTTCCCTATTGGGGGAAATATTTAGATAAAAAAGATCCTATAATTATGTATGCCCTAATCCAAGGTATTTGGATGATTACCAATCTGTTTTATTATTTTTGTCCACTCCATAATTATTTTTTATTTTTGGCAGGAGGATATGTATTTCAAGGTATAGCATTAGGAGGAGCGGAAGTAGGCTGGTTTATGGTGATTTTGTGGACAATTAAAGATAACAAAAACCAAGTTTATCAAGCCTTCCACCTTTTTGCGGCAGCCTTAAGAGCCATTTTCTGTCTCCTATTCTGTGGCTTTTTGGTATCTTTCCTTGAAAAATGTAATTATGATATTAAATATATTTTTCTTTTAAGCTTTTTTGTATATATTTTGGGTATAATTACCTTTTTATGCTTGAAAATAAAACCAAAAAAAGTAATACACAACAATACACGTCTGTCCTCCTAAACCGTAGGTTATCCCATCATCAAGTCCCCATACTGCGAGCCCAAGGGGTTCCGAAAAGTCTGTCCCCCTAAACCATAGGTTTGGGGGGTGGATTGCCGTAAGGCAAGACGGGGGGATGGACATTTCGTTGCCTACAAGTAGCAACTGACGATGAGATGGACATTGACTTTTTGGAATTTGGAATAGTATTAAATAAAAAAAGGCAGGTTTACACCTGCCATTTGTTTTTTAGATTAACAAAAAACTTTTGCACTTATCATATATACGGAAAAAAAGTTGTTTTGGAGATTCTATATTTTCATCCTTATTTTTATACACGTTTTCGGAGATAGTATTAATACCTTTTATTTCTTCCTTATCTCCTACATTATTCTCGAAAAAAGGTGTCATTAAGATTTATATTATTAATATTATTATGATACCAACCGTCTAAATTAAATTCAGGTTCGTTATCAGAATAATCCCAAGATTTGTCTGTTTCATTTATCTTTATTTTTCCTTTATTATTCCAACAAATCAATCTATTTTTTCCGTTTATAGAACCATTATTCTTATTTTTTATAAAATCATCATAATCAACATATAATTTAAAATAAGTAATTGAACCATCAGTTCCCTTACATCTATATAAATTATCCGACCAAAAACATATTGAATTAAAATTTATCGTAGAAGTATGCAAGGAATGAATAGGCGGTATTTTTTCTCGAATTGTTATTTTTTCTTTTCTATTTATATATAAATAAAAGAACGAACCTTCATAATCCATATATAAAATATATATATCATTTAAATCCTCACTTACAATTGTATCATAAAAACGAACCGGATAATCAGACCAATGCTTAATATCCTTTATTCTATAAAATAAAATTTCTTTATTATTCTCATTTTCAAATACAACAACATATCCAGGATTTGGATAATCATTCTTTTTTTGGGGAACAGGATATTTTCTATAAAGATTTATTTTTATATTATCATTAATGTTTAAAAGAGATTTGTCTAAGTCAAGATTACTCTCTTTCAGTTCTTTGTTTGTAAACAAATCTTCAGGAACTAAATCTAAGTGCCAATTGTTACTTTTATCTAATGGCCCTATAATATAATTAATATAACCATTTGAATAATCATACCACCCACTATATATGGATTTAAAACCGGATATTTTTGATGAAAAACCACTTTGACATATTCCACATATATTTAAAGATAGAAAAACAATAAATATAACAATAACTTTTTTCATTATTACTCTCATTATTATAATATTTAAGTAAATTAATATCCTCCCCCCGTCAGTTGCTATGCAACTGCCACCCCCCAAAGCTTTCGCTTTAGGGGGACAAAATGTATACCATAGCCAACTTTAAAATTTAGAGCCCGGTAACAAAAAGTGGAGCGTTAGCTCCACGAATTTGATTTTTGCTTTTTAATTATTGATCTTAATTTGTGGGAGCGGGTGGGGGTTCTATTTCTTTAACAACAAATTTAACAACTCCAAGTTTTTTGCCATAGGAAGTTTTAACAGTCAAATACAAGGTGTGTCCTACTATGGATTGGCCCTTATATATACAGTTAAGTTTAAAGCCTCGGTTATAAACTCTGTTAACTCCCGTGGTCACATCTGCGGGAATTGTGGTTGTGCTTTCCGGCCTGTAAATATATTCAGCCGTATCATATACACTGTCCGTGTTTTTTAGTTCATATCCACTCTCACTGTCCACTGTCCAAGTATAAACCAATTTCAAATCGCTATAATCGCTTGGCAAAGTTGTTTTAACAGTAATAAGGTGCTGGCTTACGGAATACTGAAGAACAGTTGCACCACCTTGGGTTTGGGTGGGGCAAGTCACCTTAATGGTTGCATCTATATCCTCATTGCCGAAAACTGTCACCTTACACTTTGCTGTCTTGCCACCATCATTTGTAGTGACAGTAATTGTGGCACTTCCCTTAGCCACTGCTGTCACTTTTCCTGAGGAAGATACCTTTGCAACTTTTTCATTTGATGATGACCAAGTGACAGTTTTATCTAAAGCTCCGGAAGGCTTAACTGTTGCTTTTAACACAAATGTATCACCTTTCATTAAATCCAAAGATGTTTTATTAAGTGAAACCCCTGTCACAGCTTGTGACTTTACCCTCACCTTACATTTCTTATACTTGGTTTTATCTTTTGTCCTTACCGTAACAGTTGCTTCTCCAACTTTTATTCCTTTAATTACACCGCTTGAGTTAACTGTTGCTATACTTGTATCGGAAGATTTATAAGTGACACTTTGAACAGCACCCTCCGGCAAAACTTTAGCTGTTAAGGTTCCTGTATTACCCACATAAACAGTCATAGAAGTTTTATTCAAAACCACTTCCTCCGGAGCGGGGTATACCGTCACTTTACACTTAGCATAAAGTTTCTTATCATAAATATAAGCTTTAATATATGTAGAGCCGGGGGCAACTCCCTTTACTGTTCCGCCGGATACAGTTGCTATAGCTTTATCACTGCTTGACCAATAAACAGTTTGAGGAGCGTCGGCAGGTAATATAGTTGCGGTCAAATATGACTTCTTACCAACTACAACAGAAGTAGAGGTTTTATTTAAAACAATGGAAGTGGGATAGGGTTTTACGGTTATCTTACACTTGGCATAAAATTTCTTGTCATAGGTATAAGCTTTAATATATGTAGAGCCGGGGGCAATTCCCTTAACTGTTCCGCCGGATACAGTTGCTATAGCTTTATCGCTGCTTGACCACACTACCGTTTGAATAGTATTTTTAGGCAAAACAATTGCTTTTAGCTCTACAGTTTTTCCCACACAAACGGTTTCGGATGTTTTGTTGATAGAAATTGATGTTGGATAAGGAACTACTGTCACCTTACATTTGGCATATAATTTCCAATCATAGGTATAAGCCTTAATATAGGTGGTTCCCTCTTTTACACCCTTAACCTGACCGTTTGATACAGTTGCAATGGTCTTATCGCTGCTTGACCACACCACTGTTTGACGAGCATTAGAAGGCAAAACCGTTGCTTTCAAGTCTATTTTCTTTCCCACACATACTGTTTCACTTGTCTTATCTAAAGTGATAGATGTGGGATAAGCCTTAACAGTTATTTTACATTTGGCATATAATTTCCAGTCATAGGTATAGGCCTTAATATAGGTAGTTCCTTCCTTTATACCCTTAACTTGACCGTTTGATACAGTTGCAATGGTCTTATCACTGCTTGACCACACTACCGTTTGAAGAGCATTAGAAGGCAAAACCGTTGCTTTCAAGTCTATTTTCTTTCCCACACACACAGTTTCGGAAGTTTTATCAAGAGAAATTGAGGTGGGATAAGCCACAACAGTTATTTTACACTTGGCATAGAGCTTTTTATCATAGGTATAGGCGTTAACATAGCAAGTTCCCTCACTTACACCCTTAACCTGTCCGTTAGAAACTGTGGCAATACTTTTATCTTTAGATACCCAAACCACAGTTTGAGGAGCATTCTCCGGAAGAACCGTGGCTTTTAGTTCTATTTTCTTTCCCACACACACAGTTTCGGAGGTTTTATCTAATACAATGGATTCCGGAGCCGGAATAACCGTTACTTTACATTTAGCTACCAATTGTTTGTTATAAGTATAAGCATATACATAGGTATGACCCACACCAACAGCTTTTACTTTTCCCTCGTCGTTGCAAGTGGCTATATTGGTCTTTCCTGTTTTCCAAATAATTGTTTGATCTGCATTAGCAGGTGAAACAGTCGCATTTAAATAGGTGGTTTCACCCACTGCAAGAGTGATTTCCGTTTGATCCAAGGAAACAGACAGAGGTTCATCTTCTACTTGCACCAAATATAAATGTTCTTCTGCGCCTGCTTCATCAGATGTGTAATAGACATAGCAAGAGCCGGCAGAAACACCCCTCATCCAAAGAGTTCCGTCTTGGATATGCACTGAAACTACATCATCATAGGTTGACCAGGTTTCAAATAATCCCTCAGGGGTAGGCAAAGCCACTTCCTCGCCCACATGAAGTTTAACACTCCCGTCAGAGACCATGTTTGGCTCATCATTTACAATATAGTAATAATCTCCTTGCCCATAAGCCAAAGAAAGGCTTAGGAGCAAAGTCAATACAGTTATGAATAAATATTTCTTCATACAAAACTCCGATTTTCAATGCATAATGCACAATTATTGTAGTGACAGTTAATAGACTTTTTGGGATTTACAACCCCAAATTTACGAACAAAAGCCTAATAATTTAACAGAGCATCCCAAGTATATTGTTAAAATTCAACTACCGCTACGTCAAAGGGGTTAAGGGTAAATTTAGTTTTCCCCCCTTCTTTCACCCACAAAATTTCATCATAATCAAAGAGATTTCTCGGCTCACTGATATTATATGTGACTGTGTGTTTTTTCTGTTCAGGATTTATAATTATGACATAATTTTTGCCCTTATAGTTCCATACATGATTATGAACCTTATCATTATTTCCTTTAAGCTCACCCATATCTTCACCTTCCGCAATGATTGGGAAGAAATCTTGGGCTTCCTTATTCAAAGTCCTAAAATTATCCCACCAAGGTGCAGTCTTTATGCACCATCGATTATAGGGCAAACTTCCGTCAAACTCGGGAGATTCATAAGCATACCAAGCAAATCCCGTAGCTCCGTGAACCAAGAAATAATACATTTGTGCTCTTATATCCTTAAATGTGGGGGTATTAAACCTTGTAACACCTTCCCCCCAACCAAAGGCTTGAGGCACTGCCCACAAAGGCTTCTCATAATTTGTATTTTCAAAAGCACTTTCTATGGAAGGCAACATGTCATTTAAAGAAGGAGTCAAATTTCCGAACACAAAGGGATATGGATCCGGCATCAAAATATCAAAGGCATCATTTGCTTCCTTAAACACATTGGGATAATTAATTGCGGCACCTACAGGTCTGTGGGGGTCCAATTCCTTTAATATACCATACATCTTCTTGGCATTGTCCAGTCGGTCAAACAAAGGCTCATCCACCGTATAGTAAAACAAGCCTGTCTTGTGCTTGTTGTTCTGCTCCACCTGTGCTTTCAGAGCCTCTCTGTCCAAAACCTCTCCCGTTTCGGAATTAAATACAAGCCCTTCTTTAAGGGCAGCTTCCGGTTCCGTATCATTCATAGGAGTTGATGTCCTGGTAATTGCCACATTAAAGCCATTGTCTTTAACATCTCTGTTAAGCTCTTCCAAAGTTATCTCAGAAACACCCTCTTTCCTACTGTTGTTTAGATCTGTCATGTGGAGATTACCGCAATGGTAAAGACATATAGGCAAAAAAGCCTTTCCGTTAACATAACAAATTCTCTTATAATCAAAGGTGACCTCAAAGGGAGCGGGAGGCAATATCTTAAAATCTCGCTCATAAGTCCTTAAAATGTTTTCACCATAGTAAAGATCCAACTTATATGAATAATCTCCGGGCTCAAGATTTGACAAATCAAAGTGAATTTGTCCCACTCCCGGAGCACTTCCTTTTTCTATTTCTTCATCTCCCTTTTTTACAGAGTATGAAACGGAACAGTCCTCCACATTATAGCCTTCCACATTGTAATCCACTCTTAAGGTTTTGTCCGGGTCCATAGATTGAACAATATCTCTGTAATTGGGATACAAAACTTTAACCTTAAATGGATCTTTCACATTTACCTTTATGGGATCGGAGAGATTAAACTCCAAATCCGCAGACATAAGAAAATGTTCCCCGGGCTTTGTAAAAGTGACAGCGCATTCCTTTCCACTTGAATCAAAGAGAGTGTCTTCTGTCATATCCACTATACAAAACTTATCAGAATTGGAAACAGAGCAAAGAGCTTCACCCACATATAAATCCTTTGGAACTCGGAGGTCCAATTTCTTATAGTTTCGCAAATCTATTTGATCCGCAAAGGTAAGACGTCCCCAATTCTCTTCGTAAATATCCGGTGCAAGAGAGTAAAGAGCACTCTCCTCAGTGCAAGGGTGATAATTTCTCAAAACATTAAAATAAAAGACGGGATTATCCATGGCACCTATATTCAAGGCGTGAAGAGGAATTTCTATTTTTCCTACCCAGACACCATCTTCTTTGTATATATTTCTGTCCCACATGGTATCAAAGGACCTGTCACCGTCCTTTTCGTCCAAAACCACTGCCTTCATATTGGTGGCAAAATGATAAACCTCCCCCTTTGGGTTCTTGAGGTAAACTTCCACGGAATCGTCGGTCCACACATTTCTGTCACGAATAGGGTCTGTATAATTTTCCGTAACATTTTCTAAATTAGGGTCATAACAAATAAAGACAAATACTATACATTTGTTCTCATAATATGCGGCAAAGTCTGTGTTTGCAATGTCATTTCCCCGAATACAGTTTAGGGCACAGTCGTAAACTCTCTTTGAGTGAATGGGGTAGTCCTCTAACACTTTATTTGTGGGGACGGAAGACATATAGTTTATACAATTATAAACAAAATCAGCACTCGGAAACCCTTGCTTGTAGCCTGTATTTGATACCACCACAAGCCCATCCCCTATTTCTTTGTATACAACCACGGGATTACCCTCAGGGTCTGATGTTAAGGTGACAGCGTCCTTTACCTTGGTAGATTTGTAATCGTTTAAATAAAGTTTATCTATACCATCTAAGATGGGGTGGTGCTGTGCCACCATATAGGCTTCTTCCGCAAAATAAGGACCCAACGCTCCGGATTCAAAGGTTATACCGAAAATATCTTTGACAAGTTTGGAATTTTCCTTTATCCAAGTGTCAGTAAAGATAACTTTTCCTCCGGATTTTACATAATCAAGAAGTTCTTTTTTGTATTGGCACCAATCTATTTTATTCCCGGAATTAAAATGTCGCTCAAAGATAATCATTGAATAATTTTTGAGATTGGGAACATAATTTTTAAAATCCTTGTTCTCAATGGAGATATGGTCATACCCTAAGGTTTCTATGACCTTATCATATTTTCCTTTATACCAATAGGAACAATAATCGGAATGAACCGTGGCAATCTCACCGGCAAACAAGGCAGAAACACATAAAAAACTAACAAGAATAAAAACGAGCCTTTTCATACTTTCCTCCCCCCCCTACTTGATAAAATTTCCCAAGGCAAAGTTAACCTTGCCCTTTTATAAAATAATTCACTCTCTCATAGTTTGAGAAAAAAGATCTATTTCCGTCTTTTATCTTTTCCTTTGAGAAGAGGTTTATATCAATCTCTTTTACCAAATCTTTAATATACATTTTATCCCCTACTCTAAAGGCATACTCTATAAAAGGAAATAAAAACTCATTTAATATGGTTGAGTGTTTGGATACTGACAATATTTTCTTAATGACAGCTTTAGCCTCATTATACTTGACTGCATCAAAATAGGCAGAGGCAACTATAGGCCTGATATAAGCATAAAAAAGAGCATAACAATAGGACTTTTTCACCTTAATTGCTTCCGAGTGAAGAGGTAGGTATTTCTCACAACACTTAACAGCCTTTAAAGCATAGTAATCTCCCATGTAGAGAATTATATCAATATATGCTTTAAACACATTCTCGTCACTGTTTTCATTAATATAAGGGCTTAGGAGTTGTGAAGCTTGCATATACTTATGATTTTGACATAGGTCTTGGGCTTCTCTCAACAATCCGTCATACATACCGGAATTACTTTGAGCCTGAGCATTTATGGGCTTAAGCATCGGTGGTATCTCTTTAGTTTCAGTTTCAAGGGGTTTAGATACTTTCTCAGAAGGCGAGGAGGTCTCTTCCTCTTCTGTCCTGTTTCCTGCTTTTTCGGTTTTGATATGAAATTCTTCTCTTATGGTTCTGTCCTTAGGTGGGTCTGTAATATAATTGATTTCCACGGGAGGCTCCATATTATCAAGGGGAACATATTCTTCCGGCTCGGTTGTATCTTCTGTAAGAGCTTTTTTGCAAAGGCTGTCCACATATTCATTCCATTTATTACCTGTATGAGCGTCCACCTTATCCCACTTTATTATTACGTGGGATTGATCCAAAAATTCCTTATAACCCTTGGTCAGTTCTTTATTGGCTTTCCAAGCTCCCGTTGCCCACTTTTCCAATCCTTCATAGTCGTTGTGAATAATAACTTCTTTCTCGTCATTTTCTTGGCAAAATTCAATAAGCTTTTTAACAGAATAAATCTCACCGCCAACATTTCTGTGTTCAAAATATTCAGCCGGTATTCCACTACCATACTCTTCGTATTCTATATCTTTTTCTTCTTCATCATTTAGAACGATAAATGCCCATGTGGGAATTTCATATCCCTTTGAATTTTTACCGAATGCACCATCTACATAAGCTTCAATCATATCAATCTCCTACACATAACTTCCTTGGTTTTGTGTTTCTGTGTTTTCATTTCCAAATACAGGTATTATTTCTTTAGGTTCTTCTCCCTTTAATTTTGCAATTTCATTATCAATAAGTTTATTACAAGTCTCTTCACTTAGGGTAAGGGACTGAGTTCCTGCCACAGACTCTTGAGCAAAACTCTCAAAAAGTTCACTTTTTACACTTAAAATATCCATAATGGCTTCGTCTACCGTATTGTCCGCTAAAAGTCTGTAAACCAAAACATTCCTCACCTGACCCATTCTGTAGGTTCTGCTGAGAGCTTGGTTCTCTATGGAAGGCTTTATCTGAGGTTCACAGAAAATTACAACGCTGGCAGCCTGAATATTAAGGCCCACTCCTCCCGCCTGAACTTGAGCTACAAGGACACTTCCGTCAGGGGCTTTTGAAAACTCGTCCACCACTTCTTGTCGCTTTTCCGCACTCATGGCTCCCGTTATAGGACCATAGCACACATCTCCGAGAAGCATTTGAATCTTTTCAATGGTTTTTAAGAAAAATGAGAAAACAAGAATTTTCCTTTGTTGTTCCTTTGCCTCTTCACATAGTTCTAAAAGCCTTTTAGCTTTGGTTGACTTTTCTATATCCCCCACTTGCCAAGAGACCTGTCGCATTTGCATAAAGTTACGCTCGTAAGTGACTGTGGAGTAGGCCTTAAGCTCATCCATATTCATTTGGCACCACTCTTTAATCTCAGTTTTCTCCGGCAATTCTTTTAAGACAGCCTCTCTGGTCCTTCGTAGATAGACAGGGGCAAGTTTCTCTCTAAATTCTTTTGACCTGTTCAAAAACTTATAATTTTCTATTTCCGATGCCACAGAGGTATTAAGGCATCTGACCAAAAAACACATCTCGTCCACTCGATTTTCAAGAGGAGTTCCCGTCATAAACAAAACTCGGTCAGTGTGTTTCCTTATCTTTAAAAGACTTTGAGTTCGCTTAGCCTGAGGGTTTTTAACATAATGAGCTTCATCTACCACCAACTGACTGAAGGTAAAACCTTCCGGCAAAGCCCATTTGGAAATACTTTCGTAGGTAGTAACGGCAACGCCTCCGTCAGTTATCCATTCATTAAGAGCTTCTTGATCATTTCCATGGATTTTTATGGGAATGAGATCGGAATGCTTGGCAATCTCCCTGGTCCAGTTAATCAAAACAGATGCGGGACAGACCACCATAAAATGACTTTGACCTTGGGCTGCCAAAACAGCCATGGCACCTATGGCTTCCACAGTCTTTCCCAAACCCATTTCATCACCGAGAAGAACAGCCTTTTGACTTAAAATATATTTTACACCAAAATTCTGATAAGAACGCAAGGTGCATTTGAGTTTGGACAGGTTGAGATTGGTTTTTTCAATGGCTTCTACCAAATCCACAGGGAGAGCATCATCCGTCACCTTTTTGACTTTATCTTTGGTAAACTCTTCAAGAAGAGCATAATATGTGGCGGAATTTAAGACAAAATCATTCCAACATTCCTCGTCCTTGACCTTGTAAAGTTTTTCTTTAGCTTCTAAATATGATAAAGCTTTTTCTTCATAGCCTTGGTTTAATAAATTGGAAAGATAGTCTATTGCTTCTTCAGCTTTTTGCTTTCGATCCTTGCTTGAAAACGTCCATAAAAGCCAACTTGTGGCAGGCTTGGCATCTTCGGAATATGAGATAATATCTTTGTGATTGGTTTCATAAAGGTTCTGGCCTTTGGAAAAAATCTCTCGAGAATTTTTAAGTATGTATACAGCTCTAACAAGCTTGGTCCGGGCAGAAGTCCGATTATCAGGATCTATGCGAACAGAAGCCTCTTCTAAAATACGATTGGCCATGTCTACAACCAAATCCTTTATTTGAGAGGCAGAATAGGAACTTATTCCGTTTACTTTGCTAAGGTCATATTTGGATGCGTGATAAATGTCATAGGCATTGTTATAACCGGCAGATCGAAGGTTCTTAAGAGATACAGCAAGGGACCCTCTGTTAATTTCTTCGAGAGGGACATTTTGAAAGGTTTCCTTGGCAGACTCTTTGACACATTCGGAAAGGGCTTGCTTTACAACCAAATCAAGCCTTATGTCCACTATACCTTTAAGCTTTTTGTCCGTATCCAAAAGCTTTTTTATAGTTTTGTTATTTTCTGAAAAATTCATCTATTCAATTATTGCTATGGCCTCTATTTCCAAAGGGGCACCTTTGGGAAGTGCGTCAACTCCAACACACACACGAGAAGGTTTTGTATCAGTGAAAATCTCAGCGTAAACCTCATTTACGAGAGAAAAATCACTTATGTTTTTTATATAAACCGTGGTACGAACTATTTTGTCTTTGGAAGATACTGTTTCGGCAATAGCAATTATATTTTTAAGAGCCTGTCTTGCGGCTGCTTTTATATCAGTTATTAACTCTCCCGTTTGTGGGTTTATGGGCAACTGCCCTGAAATATATAAAACATTTCCTCCCACAATCCCTTGTGAATATGGACCTACCGCTGCGGGCGCCTTGTCTGTAAAAACTTCTTTCATATCTGCCTCAATTTATTAATTTACACCTAACTATATTATACCATATAATTTTATTTTTTATCAAGTTAAAATAAGATTTTTAAAGATATTTAAAAGACTTTTTTTAAAAAAATATATAAGTCTCAAAATCTTTCAATTTTACCAAAAATGTCTTAAAACTTGAAAAAAAAGCTCCTTTCAGAGCTTTTTTTAATTATTTCGTTTATGGAATAGATAGGGATGTCATATTACGGCAAAAACCTAAGTCATTAGATTCACCCTCTTTGAACTGAATTTGCAACCGCAAATTCCTTTCAAGGAGGGGGGACCGCAAGGCGTTAGCCATATCCAAGGGTTCCCAAAAAGTTGAGCGAATAGCGAAACTTTTAGGGATTTGGATTGTGGTGGGTGGTCAGGAATAAAATTTGCAAAACTGCAAATTTTACGATAGAAGCCTAATAATTTAAACCAACAACAAAGTTGATAGACGCAGGAGGGTTACATCTCCCCTTTTACATTCCCTCGCTTTGGGAGATAAAAGCAATAGTTTTAAAATATTCTGTTGTTACTTTGGTAAGTTCCAATATTCTTAAAGGGGATTTGGTTAAAAGTCAATAGGCTATCTATCTCTTCCTTGACTTGATAATCCTCTCCTATTATATCCCTATCATTTTCTACCACATTAAACATTAAATCCTTTATCTTTTCCGTCAAGTCCACTTCTCCATCAATCATGGGAGCGTTGACCATAAGTCGGCCTTCGGGGAACATTCTCTTACACTTAACCACTATATTTCTCCAATAATAGTTTACACCCACATTATTGTATACATTCTTAAGTTCGGGATATCGTTCAAAATACAAATCATTCAAAATAATACCTTCAGGAAGTCTGTTCTCTCGGAGCCATCTCCAAACAGAGTTAAGCGGATGATAGCCACCGCTAAAAGCGCTGTCACATTCAATAAAAATGTTATTATCCATAACATTATCCATACCGGAATTAATCTGCACTCCACCAAAGCCACCTGTGGCACTTCTCTCAATTATATTACCATACACCAACATACCGCTTATGGCATCGTCAAAACGGATAGCTCCTTGACCTGCTACCTGTTTTCTGCCTGCCATTCCGTTATCATGGAAATAGTTATATCTGTAAAACTGGTTTCTATAAGAGAAATCTTGATATATATCAATTACCCCTTGGTCGTCAGACTCCTGCAACAGGTCATGAAAATCATTATACTCTATAATCATTTCATTTCCTTCAACTCTCATGGCAGAAGAGGGACCATTATAAATCTCATTGTGAGCAGCTTTCATTCCCACACCATTTAGGAGAATAGCGGGAGTATAGGTTCTGTCAATTCTTCCGAAATTATGGATTTTACAGTTTTCCACCAAATTATTGGCAGGCTCTAATGTTTCTCTATCTCCTCCAAACAAAATAACTCCGCTTCTTCCCAAATCACATATTTCACAACCAAAAACTGTTATATTAGAAACATTTTCGGCTTTCACAGCTTCGGAGGCAAACCTTGAAATTTTACACCCTATAATCTCAATATTTGAAGAATTTTCTATTTCAAAGCCACAGTTTCTACCCAAATCAAAATGAATATTTTCAAATCTGATATTACCCGTATCTTTAATTTTTACCATGGTATCTGTTAAGGTATTAACCGTGACTGTTGCTTCTGACAGGTCACAATCGGGATAAAGATATATTATGCCCTTATCTCTGTCAAGGTAATATTCACCCGGCTCACTAATCTCTTCCAAAACATTAAAAGCATAATAAACTATTCCTTGGTCATTACCCATACCGTCCGGGTTCATTTCATCACCGTCTGTCCAGTGATAAGGCTCCATTATTAGCTGTTTTGTCTTAGGGTCAATACCTCTAACCTTCAAAGCTCTGTCAGCCCATAAAAATCTAAAATAACCAAAAAGCCAAACATCCTTAAGGTCCCAAGCTTCAAACTTCGGGTCCTTATATTCAAAAATAGAAGGTTCATCCTTATATATATCACCATTTTGAATAAGATTATCCACATCCCAAAATCCTTCTTTGGGATATCTGACCATCCTTTGGGCCTTATTATTAACAAAAATCTCAAAAGTATTGGTAGGAGGTGTGGCAGCATATCCTCTGACAGCCAATTCCCCAAAATCCTTTATTCCAAACTTTTTAAGGTCACACTCATAAACCTTTCCCCGTGACTTTTCCGGAATTTTTGCCAAAACTCTCTCATCCGTCAAAAGCTTAAAACCACCAATAGTTTTCCCGCCTGTGAAAAATACATTGCCAATTCCTTTATAAATTACAGGTTTACCTCTCTCTCCACCATCTTCGCTTGTAAAGGTCAAAGCCTCATCTATAAAATAAATGCCTTCTTCTATATTTATTTGAACGGGTCCTTCAGCTAATTTCCTTACAAATTCATTGGCTTTCTTAACTGTGGCAAAAAGAGCGTCTTTGGATCCATTGTTATTATCATCACCTTTGGCAGAAACATATATCTCATAAGCGGGAGTGTAATCTTTAATCAGTTTTTCGCTGTTTTGAGATTTATTCAAACCGTCAAGTTCTTTTAATTTTTCCGTTGCTTCAAATCTGAAAGTTTGAGGGAAGGTAAAACTGCCCACAACTTTTTTGAGAGATTGTTTTGTTTTCTCTTTATCACCCATTTTCTCATAAGCATGTGCCTTACGAATAAGAGCATAAGCTTTTTCTTGTTCTTTGGCGTCTCCCCTATTTATAATCTCTTCACAAGTTTCAGCGACGGATATGAAATCTTTCTCTTTCCATAATAAATTTATCTTTTCAAATATTTCTTTTATTTCCATTATTTCACCTTTCTTTTAAATATATCCATTATTATTATATCACTTATTTGTCCAAATCACAAATTACAAAAATTATAATGAAAATGCAAGTTGTGACTTATCCTATCTATAGCCCTCCTTGAACTTGGGTTGTTGGTTTATATTAGTAGGCTTCTATCGTAAAATTCGCATACTTGCAAATTTTACTCCTGACCACCCACCGTCTTCCCAAATCCCAAAAAATATCGCAAGCTCTATTTTTCGGGAACCCTTGGGTTCGCCGGTCCCCCCTCCTTCCAAATCCCTAAAAGTTTCGCTATTCGCTCAACTTTTTGGGAACCCTTGGATGAAAGGAATTTGCGGTTGCAAATTCAGTTCA
>JAFSVJ010000085.1 GCA_017445025.1 Abditibacteriota bacterium
TGAAAAATTGGTCTTTTTGGTGATTTGTAATTTTAATCAAAACCCGTGGTCACAGGTTCGATCCCTGTCCCCGCTCCCATAGATTTTTATAAGTGAAGTTTTTATAGACTTCACTTTTTTTATTTTTTCCGGGTTTTTGTTGATTAAAATTCCAAATCCCTCGAAAATATCTATTTTTTTATTTAACGCAATTTCTCATTCCGTATTTCCCTGACGATTCTCACAAAATAACATTTTATCAATGGCTTTGCCTTGAAAAATGACATTTTGTTCCGAGTCTACGGTCAATGACTCCATTTCGTAATTGCTTATAAAAAAATGATCTTTTCGGTCCTTTGTAATTTTAATCAAAACCCTTGGTACAGGTTCGATCCCTGTCCCCGCTCCCATTTGAGATTTTATTAGTGAAGCTTTAACGGCTTCACTTTTTTATTTGCTCCGGGTTTTTTGTTGATTAAAATCCCAAATCCCCTAAAAATCCCTAATTTTTCACTTAACGCAAAATGTAATTTCGTGTCTCCCTGACGATTCTCGCCTAAGAACATTTTTAAATGGCTAACGCCTTTAAAAATAACCTTATTCTGCGAGTCTACGGTCGACGACTACATTTCATTTTGCTTGTGAAAAATTGGTCTTTTTGGTGATTTGTAATTTTAATCAAAACCCGTGGTCACAGGTTCGATCCCTGTCCCCGCTCCCATTGAGATTTTTTTAAGTGAAGTTTTTATAGACTTCACTTTTTTTGTGTCCGGGTTTTTGTTGATTAAGTAATAAAGGTCTTAATTTTAAGGCATGTTTTTTTATTTTTTTTGTTACCCTTCTTAAAAGGTGCAAAAATATCTAAAAAAATGTTATAATATAAATGATGGATAAAGATAATATTGAAATAACTTTTACTGAAGAAGAGAAAAAATCTTTTAGCACCCCTGCATCTCAAAGCGGTGGAGGGGATAAAACCATGCCCGGATATAACACAGGAACCCCTTATCTTCCACAGGGACCGAATTTCCCAAAACAAAAATCCTCCGGTTTTTTGGGTTTCTTATCCGACTATGACGGCCAACAAAAAACTCTTTTTTGGATTTTGCTTATCTTGTTTGTTTTAATAATGTTTTTCTTAAGGTTTTCAAGAAATCATATTGATAATTCCTATATTGCTCAAAATCCTCCCTCTCAAGGTCAAAACCAAGGGGAAAACGGAAATCCCACTGAGCCTACCCCTCCCCCTCAAAAGCAGAGTTTGTTTTTGTCTAAGGGTGAAGAAGCCCCCATTGTGGACGAAAACAATCAAGGTTTGGCTCATATACTTGTGGGTGTGGGCTGGGACCCCATCAGCAATAATCCTCATCAAAGTAGAATGGACGTGGACTCCTCAGTTATTTTGGTGGATGAAAATTATATGACAGACTTTGTTGTATATTATTTAGTTAAGCAAGGACCTAATATGTCCGTTATTCACCATGGAGATAATCTTACGGGAGAGAATAACCCAAATCCCTTTTCCGGTTCTTATTCCAACGATGACGAAAATATTGATGTTTATTTAAATAAAATTCCTTTGAATTATAATAAGATTTATTTTATTTTGAATATTTTCGAAGCTTATAGTCGAAATCAAACTCTTTCAATAGTTCAAAATATGTATATAAATATTTATGATCCCGCACATAATACTCTGCTTATGACCTATCAAGTGACGGGAGAAACACAGGGAACCGGTATCTTACTGGGAGTTGCAACACGAGGAGAAACCACAACCACAAGGGAATTGCCCACACAAGGCACTCGGTCCACATCAGTGTGGACTTTCAGAGCATTAGGAAACCCTTATTTTGTTAAAGATATCAATGAATTAAAGACTATTTGTAAAAACGGGTATTTTTAATAGGTAATTATATGACAAGTAACGAAAGATTTAAAAAAGTTTTGAATTTTCAAAAACCTGACCGGATGCCCGTAATAGAATGGGCTCCTTGGTGGCATCTCACCATAGATCGTTGGCATAAAGAGGGTATGCCGGCTGAAATATACACAGCTTATGATGTTTCTAAATATTTCGGTTTGGACCCTGTGGACTGTTTCTACATGGATGTGTCCTTTAACCTTCCCGCACCGAAAGAAGTGGGGGGCGGATTAATAGAAACGGAAGAAGATTACAATAATCTTAAAAAAGAATGTGATATTTTCGGTCCCATTCCTCAAAATCTTATTGATGTTTGTAAAAAGCATCAAGAAGAAGACGGAGCCGCTGTTTGGCTTTGGCATTCCGGTTTTTTCTGGGCTCCGAGAGCTCTTTTGGGTATCGAACCTCATTTATACGCCTTCTATGACGATCCTGACCTCTTATGGAAAATTAATGAAGACTGTTTGAAAGGATTATACAGGCGAGTGGACAGTATTACCGGTGATTTGGATATTGCCTTTATAGTTTTAGGGGATGATATGAGTTATAATCACGGTCCCATGCTAAGCGAAAAGGTTTTTAAAGAGCAGTTGGCACCCTTTTACAAACAAGCTTCCGATTTTATAAAATCAAAGGGCATAAAAGTTATAATTGACAGTGACGGTCTTGTGGATGAGCCTATTAGGTGGTATAGAGAGGCCGGTTGTCAGGGGTTCCTGCCTCTTGAAAAACAGGCGGGAGTTGACCTTAACAAATACAGACAGTGGTATCCCGACTACTTGTTTGTGGGTGGTTTTGACAAGCTCTGTATGGATAAGGGTGAAAGTGCCATGCGTCAGGAGTTTGAAAGGCTTTTGCCTGTGATGAAGCAGGGCGGGTATATTTTAGGTGTGGATCACCAAACACCGCCTAATGTGTCTATTTATGATTATAGGCTTTATGTAGAACTTTTTAGAGAGTATGCGGAGAAGGCAGTAGATTGATTTTCCCCCCACGATGAAAAATCTCCGATTTTTCATCGTTGCCCCCCCAAGGGGGGCGGGATGTTGGCTTTTTAACTCCCTTTTTTCCTATGGTTTTTTTTGAGCAAATCCAAAATCTAGAGTAGGACCTATAAACACCTTTTTGGGTAGTATATTTTTATTTGCTGTCTTCGAATGCAAAAAAAACATACCACCCAAAAAGCTGTTATGTTAAAGGCTTATCTAAACTTTAATTTCGTATTTGCCCAAAAAGAACCATAACAAAAAAAAGGGGGTGAGCTCTAAAATTTAGAGTTGGCTATGGTTGATAAACTCTTTAGTCACGAGAAATGGTAAAGTAGACGCACCGGACACCCCTCGCCTTGTTTTTTTGCGTAGTTTAACGAA
>JAFSVJ010000086.1 GCA_017445025.1 Abditibacteriota bacterium
AAAATTAGAGAATTTTTAGGGATTTGAAATTTTATTTTATATTTAAAATAGGTTAAATTACAGTTTATATAAAAAAGAGGAATTAAATTGAGTTTTAAAGATGTTAAATTACCGGAAAAATCTACTGTATTGGTCACAGGTGGTGCAGGTTTTATTGGCAGTATGAAATAAAATTCCAAAGGACAAAAATTATCAATTTTTTATAAGCAATTGTGATTGTAGTCGTCGACTGTAGACTCGGAACAAAATGTCATTTTTCAAGGCATTAGCCATTGATAAAATGTTATTTTGTGAGAATCGTCAAGGAGACACGGAAAGAGAAATTGCGTTAAATAAAAAATTAGAGAATTTTTAGGGATTTGAAATTTTATTTTATATTTAAAATAGGTTAAATTACAGTTTATATAAAAAAGAGGAATTAAATTGAGTTTTAAAGATGTTAAATTACCGGAAAAGTCTACAATTTTGGTCACAGGGGGAGCCGGTTTTATTGGCAGTAATATTTGTGAAGCTTTATTAGATATGGGTCACACTGTTCGCTGTTTGGACGACCTTTCCACAGGGAAACAAGCCAATGTAGATATCTTTTTAGACAATCCCAATTACACATTTATAAAGGGAGATATCAGAGACCTTGACACTTGTATGAAAGCCACTGAAGGGGTGGATTATGTGTCAAACCAAGCCGCTTGGGGATCAGTGCCTCGAAGTATAAAATACCCTCTTTTGTATGAAGAGATTAACATAAAAGGCACTCTCAACATGATGGAAGCCTCCCTAAAAAACGGTGTTAAAAGATTTGTTTATGCTTCCTCATCTTCCGTTTACGGTGACGAACCAAACCTGCCTAAGAGAGAAGACAGAATAGGAAATGTTCTCTCTCCCTACGCTTTAACCAAAAAAGTGTGTGAAGAATACGGAAGACTTTACTATAATCTCTATGGTCTTGAAACCATAGGATTCAGATATTTTAATGTTTTCGGACGAAGACAGGACCCGGACGGTGCTTATGCCGCCGTTATTCCCAAGTTTGTGAAAAGTTTAATAAACAATGAAGCTCCCACCATTAACGGTGACGGAAAACAATCCCGTGACTTTACTTATGTTGACAATGTTATTGAAGCAAATTTAAAGGGAATGATAGCTCCTAAGGAAGCCTGTGGACAGGCTTATAACATAGCATATGGTGGACAGGAATACTTAATTGACCTCTATAATGAAATATGTAAATTACTGGAAAAAGATATAAAGCCCATTTACGGGCCTGACAGACCCGGAGACATAAAGCACAGTAATGCGGATATTTCCAAAGCTCGCAAGCTTTTGGGATATGATCCGGAATACAGTTTTGCCGATGGAATAAAACTGGCTATCGATTGGTATAAAGCAAATCTATAGGGTAGAATGTTTTAATCCTTGACAAAACCCCTACTATTGTGGTATAATAAATTGGTTAGTATTTAGTTAAACCAATATTTTTCTAATTTATAAGGAGAAACAAATGGCAAAGCAAAAATTCGAAAGAACCAAGCCTCACGTTAATATCGGAACCATCGGCCACGTTGACCATGGTAAAACAACATTGACTGCTGCTATTACATCAGCTTTATCCATGAAGGGTTTAGCTAAGTATCAGTCTTACGACTCAATTGACTCTGCTCCCGAAGAGAAGGAG
>JAFSVJ010000087.1 GCA_017445025.1 Abditibacteriota bacterium
AAATCTTGTTATAGTCGCTTCGTAAATGCTTGCGAAAAATTGATCTTTTCGGTTCTTTGGGATTTTTATACTTTGTTATTTTTATACTCGCCTTAAAATTTGACATACTAAATTTAGTGTGATATAATATAATTGTTATTAAAAATCTTCTTTATTTAGTTTTGTATTGGGGGAGTGAAAATATGCAATGTCCTTTTTGCGGTAACGCCGAATTTTAAAAATATCAAATTACCAAAAAGATCATTTTTTTACAAACAAGTATGAATGTAGTCGTCGACTGTAGACTCGGAACAAAATGTCATTTTTCAAGGCAGAAGCCATTGATAAAATGTTATTTTGTGAGAATCGTCAAGGAGACACGAAATGAATAATTGTGTTAAGGGAAAAAATAGATATTTTTAGGGAATTTGGAATTTTTAAAATAATATATTTTTAGTTTAATTTTGAATTTTTATATTGGGGGAATAATTATATGCAATGTCCTTTTTGCGGTAACGCCGAAGATAAAGTTCTGGAGACCAGAACCAATTCCGAAGAAAATTACATAAAGCGAAGAAGGGAGTGTCTTTCTTGCAAAAAAAAGTGGGTGACCCACGAAACCATTGAATACAAACCCTTAATGGTTTTTAAGTCCAACGGCAGGAAAGAACTTTTTGATAAAAACAAGATTATCAAAGGTATGGAAATAGCTTGTCGTAAAAGACCTGTAGCTCTTGAAGATATTGTGGATGCTGTGGACAGGATTTATTACAAAATCCGAAGAGACGACAAAAACACCATAACCAGCGAACAGGTGGGTAATATGGTTTGCGACGAGCTGAAAAATATGGATATGGTAGCATATATCCGTTTTGCTTCCGTATATCGTAAATTTGAATCTGTAGAAGAGTTTAGACAAATATTAAATATATCATCAAAAGAAAACAAAGAATAAAGGAATTATTATTATGTCAAAATTATCAAAAAACGCAATAACCGTTTTGGAAAAAAGGTATTTAACCAGAGATGAAAACGGAAATACTACAGAAACTCCGGATGAGTTGTTTAAAAGAGTAGCCAAAGCTGTGGCTCAAGCAGAGAAGGTTTTTAAAACCAAACCTAAGGAAATTAAAGAGATAGAGAAAACTTTTTATAATACTATCAGTAATTTGGATTTTCTACCAAATTCACCTACTCTTATGAATGCGGGAAAGCCTTTAGGACAACTTTCCGCTTGTTTTGTGTTGCCCGTTGGGGACTCTATGGATGAGATTTTTGAAACTATAAAGAATACGGCGTTAATACACAAGTCAGGTGGCGGAACAGGTTTTTCATTTTCAAGATTAAGACCTAATTCGGATATTGTTATGTCAACAAAGGGTGTATCATCCGGTCCCGTTTCCTTTATGGAAGTTTTCAATGCTGCAACGGAAGCCATTAAGCAAGGTGGAACTCGTCGTGGTGCCAATATGGGTTGTTTGCGAGTGGATCACCCGGATATTCTTTCTTTTATTACTTGTAAAAAAGACCTTTCAAAGCTCACAAACTTTAATATTTCTGTTCTTGTGACGGAAAAGTTTATGGAAGCTGCCAAGAAGGGGGAGGACTATGACCTTATTAACCCCAGAACCGGAAAAGTCACAGGTCAGCTTAATGCTTCTAAGGTTTTTGATTTAATAATCAATATGGCTTGGCGAAGCGGTGAGCCCGGTATTATTTTCATAGACAGAATAAACAGGGATAATCCTACTCCCAATTTAGGTGAAATAGAATCTACAAACCCCTGTGGTGAGCAGCCCTTATTGCCTTACGAAGCCTGTAATTTAGGTTCCATTAACTTGGCTAATTTTGTTAAGAAAGGAAAAGTGGATTTTGACCGGTTAACAGAAACCATAAAGATTGCTGTTCGTTTTTTGGACGATGTTATAGAAGTAAATAAATATCCTCTTGACAAAATTGCGGAAATGTGTTTGGGAAACAGAAAAATCGGGCTTGGTCTTATGGGTTGGGCTGATATGTTATTCCAACTTGAAATTCCTTATGACAGTGTAGAGGCTTGTGAATTGGCTGAAAAAGTTATGTCTCATATCCAAAAAGTGGGACACGAAGCAAGCCAAGAACTTGCCAAGGAAAGAGGTAATTTCAAATTCTATGAAGGTTCTGTTTTTGACGGCAAGTGTCCTATGAGAAACGCCACAGTCACTACCATAGCTCCTACAGGAACACTTTCCATTATCGCTTCTTGTTCCGGTGGTGTTGAACCCTTGTTCGGAATAGCTTATTTCAAGAGAGTTATGGACGGAACAGATCTTATAGAGGTGAACCCTTACTTTGAAGCTGTTGCCAAGAAGCGAGGCTTTTATTCAGAAGAATTAATGCAGAAAATATCCGAAACGGGATCGGTTCGTGGTCTTGAAGAAGTGCCTACGGACGTTCAAGCTGTTTTCGGAACAGCTCTTGACATTACTCCGGAATGGCATATCAGAATGCAAGCCGCATTCCAAAAATATACAGACAATGCGGTTTCAAAAACTGTTAATTTCCCCGAAACTGCCACACAGGAAGAGGTTCGAGAAGTCTTTGAAAAGGCTTATGAGCTTGGTTGTAAGGGAACTACCATTTACAGATATGGTTCACGAGAAGGGGTTCTTATGGTAAAGGGTAAGGACGATAAAAAGGAAGAAAAAACAGAAGAGAAACCTTCTACCGAGAAAAAGACTGTCAGAGCTCGTCCTGACAGAACCTGCGGAACCACAGAAAGAATTACCACCGGTTGCGGAAATTTGTATGTGACTATAAACGAGGATGAAGAGGGAGTTTGTGAAATTTTCACTCAGTTGGGAAAAGCCGGTGGATGTGCTTCTTCACAATTAGATTCCATAGGAAGACTTTGTTCCTTGGCTTTGAGATCCGGTGTGGAACTTTCTGCCATTAAGAAACATTTAAGAGGAATCAGGTGTCCCAGCCCCACCTGGGGAAAGGGTGGAATGGTTTCTTCTTGTGCTGATGCCATAGGAATAGCCATAGAACACTATATAGCTATGAAATCCGGTCAAGAAGATAAAATACATACCATAGAAAAAAATGTTAACAAGCAAGACGCAATGATTGGTGCCTGTCCCGACTGTGGTTCACCTGTGTCCCATGAAAGCGGTTGTGTGGTTTGCCATTACTGCGGTTTTTCAAAGTGTAGTTAAGAGGATTTTATGAACGAAGAAGAAAAAATATTTGCGGGGAAGTTATTTTGTCCGGGAGATGATGAACTAAGGGCGTTAAAGCTTAGGTGTCATAACCTTTGCACCGAATATAATACTCTTTACGAAAATGAAACAGAAGAGAGAAATAGTATTATAAAAGAGATATTTTCGGAAATAGGGGAAGGCTCATTTCTTCAGGGTCCTATTTATATTCACTATGGTTGTCATACCAAAATCGGCAAGAAATTCTTTGGGAATTTTAATTTAACCATACAAGATGACGCTCCCGTCACTATTGGTGATAACTGTAATTTTGGTCCTAACGTCACCATAGTGACCCCTCTTCACCCTCTTATTGCTTCCGAAAGAAACAGTGTTATTATTGAAGGTGAGTCAAAGAGGGTTTGTTATGCCAAGCCGGTTATAATAGGAAATGACTGTTGGTTTGGGGCAAATGTGGTGGTATGTCCCGGGGTCACTATAGGAGACGGTGTGGTTATAGGTGCCGGCAGTGTGGTCACCAAAGACATTCCTTCAAATGTAGTTGCGGTAGGGAACCCGTGCAGAGTATTAAGGGAAATAACAGATAAAGACTCAGTTTATTTGATTAAAGAGTTGTTTTAGTATTATGAAAGAGAGAATGTTAAATGAACTGCCTTACAAGGTAGATGATGAATTATTAAAAGAGCTTATAGAAACGAGAAAGAAAATCTTTGCCTATAATTCTATGGGATATGAGGATTTTCAAAAAAGAGACTTGGCAATAAAAGACATCTTAGGTAAAACCGGCGAGGAAATCATTGTCACAAGCCCTTTCTTCTGTGATTACGGAAAGAATATTGAAGTTGGAGAAAATTTCTTTTCAAGTTTTAATCTTACCATATTGGATGTGGCAAAGGTAAAAATAGGGGATAACTGTCTTTTCGGTCCCAATGTTTCTATCTATACAGCAGGGCATCCCATACATCCGGTAGCAAGAAATACGGGCTATGAATATGGTATTTCTGTTACTGTTGGGAATAATGTGTGGCTTGGCGGTTCTGTCACTCTCTGTCCGGGGGTTACCATAGGGGATAATACAGTTATAGGTGCCGGCAGTGTGGTGACAAAAGACATTCCTTCAAATGTGGTTGCCTGTGGAAATCCTTGCAGGGTTGTCAAAGAAATAACAGAAAAAGACAAAGATTTTTACTATAAGGACAGAAAATTTGATATTGATTGTAAGCTTTAGGCTTATCTTAAATTTTGGATTTCCATCCCCCCGTCAGTTGCCTTTGGCAACTGCCACCCCCCAAAATCTTCGATTTTAGGGGGACAAATTGATATTTTTGAGGAAAAGTAATGACATTATTCTTAACAAATTCCAACAAGAGAGTTTATCCCTCTGCCAAAAAAGGCTCATATAAAAAGCCCTATATTGCCCAAGGAGAGACTTTTGCCTATCAAGTGAGTATTTATAACGACAGTGAAAATCTCCTTCACATTTCCTTAAATATTGAAGGAAAATTCAAACATATAATAAGGGCTTGCGAGTGTGTTTTATCTGTCGGTCATACCACATGGGTTCCTTTAGAGGAAATTGACGGTGTTAACGAATATTTGGTCCCTGAGATTTTAAGACCTACAAATAAAATGGATGTTTCACCTTTTTCTACCGTCTCTTTTTGGGTGACAGTCAGTGAAATAGATGAGGCCGGAGACACTTTTGATACCATAAATGTTAAATGGACTGTTGACGATAAGCCGGAAGAATATGAAGAAGCCGGGAAGGCAGAGTATTATATCAGTGATTTTAAGATAAATAAACCCAAATCTTTGCCGGCTCTTCATTGGTTTTATGCAGACGCCATAAGTGATTATTACAAACTTAAACTATGGTCAGATGAATTTTGGGCTATGTGTAAAAAGTGGATGGAAAACTATTCTTCTCATGGTATGACTCACATTTATTTGCCTCTCTTTACCCCTCCCCTTGATGGTATAAAGAAACCTACCCAACTTGTGAAAGTGAAAATTCTCAACAAGGACGCCGAACCTGTTAACAGAAAATTTGCTTTTGATTTTACCGATGCAAAGAAATGGGTAAAAATGGCAAAGGAATGCGGAATAGAGGGCTTTGAATGTGTTCACCTCTTCACTCAATGGGGAGTGAAAAACCCCATAAGAATTTACCTTGACACAGAATTTAACCTCACTCCAACCAATGTGAAATTATATGACAGAGATATTGAATTAAACTCTCCGGAAGATAAAGCAAACCTTGCTGTAGACGTGGAAGGTGAAGCAACAGGACCGGAATACAGAAATTTCTTATCTCAATTTTTCCCTGCCTTTAAAGCTTTTTGTGAAGAAATGGGAATTTATAATGATGTATGGTTTCATGTTTCAGACGAGCCTTCTTTGGAACATTTGGAAAATTACGGAAAGGCTTATAAACTTCTCTCCGAACTTAAACCCGATATAAAAATAATGGACGCTTTAAGTGACAGAGAAATAGTTGACGAAGTTTTGAAAATAATGCCCGAAGGTGCTATCTTTATGCCAATACCTTCCATTGAACCGGAAACCTTTAACGATATAACCCATGGTGCTTATTTCTGTTGCGGACCACGAGGCAGATTTATAAACAGATTTTTTGATACTCCACTGCAAAAGACCAGAATGCTGGGTGCCATAATGTATAAGAAAAATGTAGATTTTTTCCTTCACTGGGGATATAATTATTATTACATTTCCCAGAAGAGAGAGCTTGTTGACCCTTATAAGACCAATGACGGAGGAGTATATCCCAACTTTGGATCGGGAGACCCCTTTGTGGTTTATCCCGGAGAAGAGGGTCCTATTGATAGTATAAGGTGGGAGAATTTTTATGACAGCTTGCAGGACTTTTATCTGTTAGACAATCTTGGAATAGACAGAGAAAGTGATATTTTAAAAGATTTGATTACTTATAAAGATTTCCCCAGAGACGGAGACTGGATCTGGAACCTAAGAGAAAAACTCTTGAAAGGATAAATAATGAACTTAGATAAAATCTTAAAGTCCATAGGTGAGACAGGACGAGATATTTATAATAAGGACGCCGGGGAAGGCTCCTCAGGTAATATCTCTTGTTTTTACAAAGAAAAATTTAAAGATAAACTACTTTTTACCGAATTTGAAGAAATAGACCTTCCATTTATATCTCCTAATTTGGTTGGAGGCTCTGTCCTTATTACAGGTTCCGGCTGTCGCCTCCGAGATTTGTATGACTATCCGGATGAGACTTTGTCTTTGGTGGAGATTAAAAGCCAAGATAAAGGTATAATATATTATTCTCCCAACAGACTTTTTACAAGGCCTACAGTGGAGTTTAATTCTCATTTGGCTATTAATAATTTGTGTTTGGGAGATAGTGATAGACATTTTATAGTTCATGCACAAACTCCATATTTAACTTATTTGAGCCATTTGAAAGAGTATGAGGATTTTGAGTATTTTAATAAACGTATTCTTAGGTGGGAAGTGGAAACCATAGTCAATATGCCTACCGGAATAGGAATAGTGCCTTTTGCTCAGCCGGGAAGTGAAAAGTTAATGGAAAGGACCTTGGCACTCATTCCTAATCATAATATAATTTTGTGGTCAAAGCATGGTGTTATAGCAAGAAGCCCTAAGTCTGTAAAAAATGCTTGGGATATAATAGAATATGCGGAGTGTGCCGCCAAATATGAGTATTTGGATCTTATCAATAAATCCAAAGGCACAGGCATAGACCCAAAAGAAATAGTAAAAGTTATGGAAAACTTACAAATCTCCCAAACCATATTTTAAATTTAACATCTCTGACAGAGATGTTTTTTTATAAGTTAATTTTATATAATATAACTAACAAACGAAGATTTTGTGAAAATAGATTGTCATATTTATAGATAATATTAAGAGGTCTAAAAATGAAAAAAATAATTGGTATTTTGTTATTGTTTTTAGTATTATTTTCTATATCTTGCAATAAACAAGATAATACATCTTTAGCAAATAAAGATTTATCTTTCCAAGTATCTGATTCTAAGGTTAATGAAGCAGTGTCAATAAACAATGTTTCTTTGGAAAACAAAGAATCAACTCCTATTATTGAAGATAAAGACTCTAATAAAACAGAAGGAAATTATTATGGATTAATTGACTATAGCGGAAAAGAAATTTTACCTGAGAAAAAACACATTATTAGGATACCGGTAAATGGTCATATTACTTTTTTTGATAAATTTACTAACCTTTATGGTGCTATGGATATGAAAGGAAATATAATTGTTCCTCAAAAATCACGTGAGCCAATTGTTTTTCTTGATAATTATTTTACTGATAATAAGGTCCTTAGTGAGCCAAAAAAATCATTTGAGAATAATATTTTTAATAGTGATGACGGAAAAACTGTTGAGTCTATATATCGATCTGTTAGATTACCTAACGGTAAACACTATTATGTCACAAAAAGAATACCTGAGGGTGATCTAAGTAGAAGGGGTTTTATTCCAATTTTTTATGGTATAAAAGATATGGAAGGAAAGGAAATTTTGCCGACTATTTACGGAGAGTTTTATTATATTAATAATTTTGGTATTCTTACAAGTTTAAAGGGGAAACATGGGGCTTTTGATTTTAATTTTAAAACAGTTTTCCCATTTGAATTTGATTTTATAGACACTCGCCCGGGTAATGGTTATGCAATATGCAGAAAAGGTAACAAATCATATCTTTATAATAAAGACGGAAAAATGATAATGGAGCTAAAGCATTTTGACGGAATCATATATGATAAATATTTGGGAGATAAAAAGTATTTAATTTATAAAGATGGTGACGCCTCTCATGTGGGTCTTTATGAAAACGGTAAAATTGTTATGCCATGTAAATATGACAGGAGTTATGTCTGTTATAATGGTTATTGTTTTAGTGTAGGAGAAACTAAATATTGTTTTGATGAAAAGATGAATTTGTTGTTTTCTTCAAAAGAATATTCTATGAGAAGCGTGGAAAAGAATTGTGTTATAATTGAAAAACCTATAGCTTGGCAGATCCCCAATGATCCTATTGACCAAATAAACAACTATGATCAATTTTTCTTTGCATCTAAACATGAAGAGAAAGATTATAAAGTTGTCAAAAAATGGTTAGATAAGGGCTTTCATCCTGAAACTAAACTATATTATGGGATGGCTTCAAAAAAAGGAAAAGTTATTCTGCCATGCAAATATTGGTATATAGAAAGAATGGGTGATTCCGATTTTTATAAAGTTGGTGTTCCTAATAAGAATGTGTTTGGAGTTGTTGACTCAAAGGGTAAGATTGTTGTTCCTTGTTCTTATATAGATGTGAATTACATTGGTGACAGGTTTATATGTGAAGATGAAAAAGGTTGTCATTATATAGATTTAACCGGAAAATATATGAAAAAATTAAAGAACAAATTTAGATTTTTCAGATATTTGGGAGATAATTTTATTATTTTTAAACGTGGAGAAAAAGAATTAAAATATTATATTATGGATAAAGATGAGAATATTCTTTCTAAGGGTTATAATTTTATACGTTTTCCTTATGAATCTGATTATATGCCATCATCTGTAGACGGAATATACAAAATGGAATTTGATTATCCAAAATACTTGATAACAACAAATGTAGTTAAATAATGTATAAAAAAAGGTCTGTATTTCTACAGACCTTTAATTTTATGTTGAGATTTATTCTTCTTTATAAGCCACAGCTTTCTCAAACATTTCTTCGGCAGGTTGGTTTTTCTTTTGAGTCATAAGTGAAACAACATAACATACGATTAAACCTGCAATAAATCCGGGAAGGATTTCATAAATACCGTTAACTGCTTGTGGAAGAAGTTCCATTTGACTTAATACATACCAAGCTATATCTGCAGCTGCCCCGAATACTATTCCCCAGAATGCGCCGGCAAAGGATAACTTTTTCCAGAAAAGACTAATGAGAATTACAGGACCGAATGCGGCACCGAATACACCCCAAGCGTTTGAAACCAAAGACATAATTGATCCTGAGTTGGGGTTTGCTGCCATAATAAGAGCTATGATAGCGATTATTAAAACAACGATACGACTTGTCCAAAGCATTTCTTTGTCTTCAATTTTGTTTTTTCTAAAGAAAGGTTTATATACATCAGCGGCAAAGGATGATGCGGCAGAGAGTAATTGGCTGTCTGCAGTGGACATAGAGGCTGCCAAAACAGCGGCAAGCAGAAGTCCGGAAACACACATGCCGATGGCAAGAGGTCCAAGGTGAATAGGGTGGAAAATGTGTCGAACCATTTCAATAAATACAAGTTCTTTGTCTGCAATTGAAGGGTCTTGACCAAGGTAATATCTTCCTATAATACCAATAAGGAGTGCAAAGGTTAGAATTAAGACTGTCCAACATATTCCCACTGTGGCAGATTTTTTAATGGATTTTTGAGAATCAATGGACATAAATCTAATGATGATGTGTGGCATACCAAAGTATCCCAATCCCCAAGCAAAACCTGATATTACTTCTTTGTAATCGCTGAAAGGATTTAAGAAGTTTGGATCTAAGTTTGCTGATGCAATTGTGGCGGGAGATATGAGAGATAGGGCGAATATGGGAGCTATGAGCATGGCACCTAAAATTAAGAGAGCTTGGAAAAAGTCTGTCCAACATACAGCGTTGAAACCACCTAAGAAAGTATAGGAAATAATAACGAATGCTGCCAAATACATGGCGAATGTGGCATCCATTCCTATAACAGTGCTGAAGAGAGTTCCGCATGCCTTGATACTGGAAGCACAGTAAACAGTATAGGCTAAAAGGAATATTACCGCACAGATTATCTGCATAACAGAGGATGTGGAGTTAAATCTGTTGGTGAGGTATTGGGGAACAGTGATGGAATCTTTGGCAACTATGGAGAATTTTCGGAGACGAGGAGCTATGAAAATCCAACTTAGGGCATAACCTAATCCCAAACCTATGGGTATCCACATTTGGTTTAAACCGTTGGAGTAAACGGATGTGGGAAGTCCCATTAAAACCCAAGCGGACATGTCGGAGGCACCGGCAGAAAGTCCGGAAACCCAAGCGGACATCTTTCTTCCGCCCAAGAAATAATCCTTTTCATTTGCGCCTTTCTTGCTTTTTACGAAGAAATAAACTCCTATAAAAAGCATAAAGAACAAATAGAGAATAAATATGGTTACTTCTATATAATTCATTATTCTTCCTTTAAATATAAAATTTTAATACATATAATATTATATCATATTTTTATAAAAATGACAAATCATAATCAAATTTGCGATGCAAATTTGAAAAGCATAAAGCAGAAAATCGTGGTGCTACGCACCACCTAGGTTGATGGACTCTAAATTTTAAGGCTGGCTATGGTTTACATTCTGTCCCCCTAAGCGTAAGCTTGGGGGGTGGCAGTCCTTAAGGACTGACGGGGGGATGGAAATCCAAATCTTGTAGACGCCCCTATGAAGTTTAGTCGCCGGTTTGTCCACCTATTTTTCCGCGAAAAAGCCCTTCCCTAAAAACTCTCTATGCTCGTTTTCAGGGCACCCTTGGGCACCCACCCACCCTAGTGTCAGTCCTGAAGGACTGATGGGGGGCCTGCAGCCTATATTCTGTTGAGCTAACTTTAAACTTTATACGCCCCTAATCAAGGTGGTGCTACGCACCACCATTTTGATTTTTGCTTTTCTATTTTTGCTTTTTATTTGCCCCCAAATACCCCTTTTTTCAGATTTTCCACCTTTTATGTCTTAAAAATTGCGTTTTTTTTTTTTTTTTTGAGTATAATATAAGTGGTTATGTATCGAATTTTTAATCGGTCTAAACCATATTATCGCCTAAAAGGAGAAAAAAATGAAAAAGTTTGTTTTAACTTTAATGATTTTATTTGGATCATTGGTATTATATGCTAACAGTATCCAAGTAATGGACGAAAAGTCAGGTTCTTCCATAGACTGGACCAACAGTAATTATATTGCCGAAGGTTTATGTCCCCTCAATTCAAAATATGACCGCGGAGTAGCTATAAAGAAAGCTATGGATTATGCCAAAATGGAAGCCATTGCCAATCTCTTTATGATGATTAACAGCACAAACATTAGTTTGGAAGCCACAGGTCAAGACTATATGGCAGATGTGACTATTAAACAAGAAATAGAAGGTCTTGTAAGAAATGTAAAAGTGACAAGCCAAGAGTTGGTTGAAGAATATGGTGCAGAGTTTGCCAAGGTAACAGTTGTTGCCGGTATTTACGGTAATGGTTCTGCCGGTAGTGTTTTGCTAAAGAAATCTGTGGAAGAAGAAAGAAAAGTTTTGGATAAACAAGATGTTAAAATAATAGAACAACCTAAGGTATCTGTTAAAACAGAAGAACCTATAGTTATTGCCAAAGCTTCCGCCATTCCGGTAAAGATTGAAAAAACTACTGAAACCATTATTGAAAAAGAAAAAATAGAATATGCTCCGGCTATTGTTTCTATTGATAAACCATATACAGGTTTGATTATCAATGCTTTGGGATTTAAACTTGACAGATCTATGAGCCTAAAGATAAGACTTGAAAACGGTGATATTATATGGACCGGTGCTTCATTTGATTTTGAAAAATTGGCAGATAAGGGTATTTTGTCTTATGCCAACAGTATTGATGAAGCCAAGAAACTTGGACGTGCCGGAGACAATCCCCTTGTTATTTATGCTAAAAATGTAGTGGGTAACGGTAAGTTTAGAACAGATATATGTATAACTGCCGATGACGCTGCCGTTATGAAAAACGAAAATGCCAAATCCAAATTTATGGATGACTTTAAAATTATAGTTGTATCTAATTATTGATTATAGGAGATATTTATGAAAAACCTAAAGATTCTTTTTGCTATTATCATATTAATAGCAACCACTGTTTTTGTTTATGCTGAGGAAGAGACAAAACAAGTTGAAGCAACAGGATATGCCACTATAGAAAACAACGACATTTCAAAAGCAAGAGAAGAAGCATTGAATAATGCCAAAATCGAAGCTCTTGAAATGGTTTGTGGTGTATTTATCCGTGCAAATTCTACTGCTAAAGATTATGATATAGCAAGTAAAACCATTGAATCATATACTAACGGTTATATTAAAAACTTTAATATTTCTGAGGATAAGAAATCTGATACTGATGAAAATACATACTTTGTTAAAATAAAAGCAAAAGTTGTAATTAAGGATATTGGTAATTTTGTACAAAAAGGTAAATTTACTATTAAAGATAAAATTATAACAGCATATATAGGAAATGATGCTGTTTTGGAAATACCTAAAGGTATTATTGGAATAGGATATGAAGCATTTAGCGATTGTAATAGTTTACAAAAAATTATATTACCGGATTCAATTAAATATATATCTGATAAATCTTTTGCTAATTGTAAAAGTTTAAAGAATATTAATTTACCAAACAATATAGAATTTATAGGTAATTCTGCTTTTCGTAATTGTCCTATTAAGGAAATTATTATACCAAAAAAAATAAATAAAATATATGATTATGCTTTTGCTGGAGCTAAAATAACTGAATTAATTATTCCTAAAAACATTAATAATATAGGAGATTTTGCTTTTAGTCTATGTGGTAGTTTAGAAACTATTACATTTCCAAATAATTTTGGTAATATTGGGAAAAATGCTTTTCAAATTTGTAAAAGTCTGGAAACTGTCACATTTCCAGGAAATGTAGGTGATATTGGAGCATGGGCTTTTTCGGGTTGTGATAGTTTAGAATCTGTCACATTTTCAGGAAATGTTGGCGATATTGGAGAAACGGCATTTTGGAATTGTGAAAGCTTAAATTCTGTCACATTTTCAGGAAATGTTGGCGATATTGGAGAAGGGGCTTTTAAAAATGCTTATAACCTTAAAACAATAAAAGTGCCCAAGGAGATAGATTTGAGTAAAGCTTCTCTGCCTGATGGTTGCGAGATTATACGGTATTAATTGTTATTTCGGCACTGGTCCCCCAATGCTTATAAGTAAATGGAGGAAAAAGAAAAATGTGAAAATATCTGTAAAAACTACTAATAAAATGTTATTAGGAATACTAAAATACAAAAACAAACTTATAATTTAAAATGCATAAAATTATGCGAAGGAGAAAAATATGGATAAAATACCTATTGGAATAAATTGTAGAATTCTTGATTGGGATAATGAAAAAGGAAGTTATGTAGTTTCTTGTGGAACTCCAAATTGCAATTATGTTGGAACTAGTAAAAAGATATTTTATAAAGGTAGTAGTGCAAGTTGTACTATAAAATGTCCAAAATGTCATAATAATATCAAAGCACATATAGAATGGAGATATAAGTAAAAGAAAAAGCGTTTATTTATTAAAAGCATCTTAAGAAACTTAGAGTTAATCATAAAGAAAAAATAGAAAGTAAAGTATTAACTAAAATTTAATAACAATGTAGTTTGTTCAACTACTTAATTTAGGTGGACGTTTTTTAATTAATTAAGAAGATAAGAAAAGTAAAAGAATATAAATATATAATTTTATTTATATTTACCTTTCCAAATAATGTATATAGGCTCAGAAAGGAGCCTTTTTTTTTCTTGAGTATAAAAATCCAAAATCCCACGAAAATCTCAAATTTTTTTATAACGAAAATCTTTTTGGTCCTTTGAGATTTTTTTACTCGCTTTACATACAAAAATAAGACTTGCTTTCAGCAAGTCTTATTTTTGTAAACTCTCTTTAAATGCCTGCATTATTTTAACAGAGTCGAAGTGTGCCGTGGCATATATATAACCATCTTTATAGGTAAAGGAATCTATGTATAAGTCATAGGGATTATCCTTGATTTTATATACAGGATTTATTATATTGTTAATAACACCTTTAGCTACATTTGGAACTGTGACTCCTAATTTCATAACCTTAAAACTGTCAGGTTCAAGGTAAAGCTCTTTTCCCTTCTTGACATAAACAGAGCCTGTGACCTCAAGATCCACATTTTGACCTAAAAGAGAGACACCCCCTTTTAAGGTGATTTTGTCATTGTTTGTAATAACCTTTGGGTTATTAACGGAAGAATAATTTTCTATAAGTTTGGATAAATTATCTTCACTTATCATAATATCCGCTGTTGCCTCATCACAAGATTTAATGGTTTTGTCGGAAAGGTTTATGCTAACGTTTTTGAAGTGAAGATCCACTTTTTTTACTATAACATTATCATAGTATATATTTTCACCGTTTATGGTCACATCCGGCACAGAGGATTGGTTGAAGTTCGGGTCTCCCAAAACCTTGC
>JAFSVJ010000088.1 GCA_017445025.1 Abditibacteriota bacterium
GCCTTTATGGCACATTCTACCATTTTGTCATCAGGTTCTTTGGTGGTAAGCCTTTGCATCCATAATCCAGGAGCCATAAAAAACCTTGTAATAAGGTTTTTTTGATGCCTTCCTGAAAATCTTATAAACTCATAGGAAATTCCGGCAATTATAGGTAACAAAAATATTTTTAGGCCAAATCTTAAAAGCACACCAAACTTGCCCCAATTTTCCGGATTAGGCACAAAACAAAATATAATAATACTTATGGAAATAAAAATAAGTAAAAAACTTGTTCCGCAACGAGGGTTAATAGTATTATATTTTTGAACATTTTCTATAGTTAATTCTTCACCCTTTTCATAACAATTAATAGTCTTATGTTCAGCACCGTGATATCTGAAAACCCTCTTAACATCCGGCATAAAAGATATAATCCAAACATAACCTATAAAAATAAGAAATTTAAATATACCTTCAATAAGAGCGAAAAAATAACTGTTTCTGTCAATATTAAACAAGGATTCCGTAACCTTTGTCAATAAAATAGGCACAAACATAAAGAGACAGACGCCTATAACAAGTCCCAAAAATGCGGAAAATCCCACAAATATCCCATTTACTTTATTATTGGATTTCTTTAATTCTTCTTTTGCGCGATTAAGCTCTTTTTCTTCTTTTTGCTTTTGCTTTTCGGATTTTGAGTCGTCTTCTTTTTTATTCTCTTCTTCATCAGCTATAGCTATATCGGCGGAATACATAAGAGTTTTGGTTCCTAAAACCATAGAATCTACCAATGCTACAGAACCTCGCAAAAAAAGAACTTTTGACAGTTTTGAAAACCAACCAAGATTATTTTGAACTTCTTCACAAGTAGAAACAATCTCCCCTTTCTGCTTTCGGCATACAACAGCAAAATGCTTAAGCCCACGCATCATAACACCCTCAACTACGGCTTGACCGCCATAGTTCTTTACAGGGCACTTGTTATCTGACATATTATTTAAAACCTACTAAAATATAAAAGTTACTTATTACAAAACACTTAATAACTAAAAATCAGCAATTATTTACTATGCTTTAACCTAAAGGTCAGCTCTGCCAATCCTCTTATGGGATCTTGATTCTTAACTATAATATTCTTGGGAGTTTCCAGCACAACGGGAGTGAAATTCCAAATGCTTTTCACTTTTGCACTCACAAGCAAATCACAGATTTGTTGTGCTGAAGAAGCGGGAACTGTAATAATTCCCACACTTATATTATTCTCTTTAATATATTTGGGCAAATCATTCAAAGATAATACAGGACGTTCGTGAATAACAGAACCGATTTTATTTATATCCGCATCAAAGGCTGAGAGTATTTTAAGTCCGCTGTCTTCAAAGCCGGTGTATCCTAAAAGGGCACTTCCGAGGGCTCCCGCACCTACAATAACAGCGTTCATAGTTTTGTCCCAATTAATAAATCTTTCAATTTTCTTTATCAATTCGGAGACAGGATAACCTATTTTAGGTCTGCCCACAATTCCGGTCACAGCAAGGTCCTTTCGAACTTGAATTGCCTCAAATTTCAACTGTTTGGCAAGAGTTGTGCTTGATATATATAAAATTTCTTTTTCTTTTAATTGTTTGAGATAATGTAGATATAAAGGCAAACGACGAAGAGTAGGAACGCTTGCCGAACTAATTTCATTAGCCATCTAAAGGCTCCGTAATCAATTATTTTATTATTAAAAATCTAATAAATCACCTAAATAATTATACCAAAAATCAGGTTAATTTTCAACTTTTAAATAAAAAAGGGTGCTATGCACCCTAAATCATTATAATTATATGGTTTCACAAACTTTGGTCAATCCTTCAGGAGTATCCGGATTGTTTCCTATTGAAACAGAGAGATAATTAGCTAAAAGCTGTCCGTAAGGAATGTATACCATAGGAGCAATGCATTCGCAAACAGAAGGCATTTTTATAGGAACTTTTGCCTTGGCTAAAATACTATCATCATCTGAAAAGACAATGGTTTCAATTCCTTTATCATTTAGTTTGTCAATTCCTTCAGAAACTTGACCGACAGTTTTACCTGTTGGAGCAAAAACAA
Organism: Abditibacteriota bacterium; assembly: GCA_017445025.1. Taxonomy (GTDB): domain Bacteria; phylum Armatimonadota; class UBA5829; order UBA5829; family UBA5829; genus RGIG7931. The sequence continues at coordinate 2,083 of JAFSVJ010000088.1, forward strand.
AACATGCGTCAGCCTTAGCAAGAGAAGCAATAGGTCCGTGTAAAAATTCGGCAGAGGAAAAACCTCTCATTTTAATATAGCAGGTTTCCGTTAATTTAAGAGAGAGCTCAAGGGCATTACAATAGTTAATACCACGGGCTATAATCATACCGGCTTTTAGGTATCTAAATCGAGCGGAGAGAGCTTTTATTTCTTCTTCCCTATCAAAGATACCTTCAATGGCTTTAGCGGCACATTCAAGGCTTTCAGCTATAAAATTATCATCTTTTCCTGCCATAACCATAGAGAGCATATAAAAAGCTGCCAATGTTCCGCAATAAGTTTTTGTGGCAGCAACGGATTTTTCTTCACCGGCACCGAAACAAACAGTATAATCGGCAATCCCGGCAAGTCTTGAATCAGCTATGTTTGTAAAGGCAACAGCTAAAGCTCCTCCGGCTTTTGCCTTTTGTAAAAATTCACAAACGTCAGTGGAACCACCGGATTGTGAAACAGCAATTACCATGGTGCCTTTAAAATTAACTTTAGCATCATAGTGAGTTAAAACTGAAAGCTCAGCTATACCTGTTGGCATACCGTTCATTATTTTGAACATGTAATTACCATAAACACATCCGTGATTGGATGTTCCTCTGGCTGCAGTCAAGATAAATTTAATATCATTATCCTTAACCGCTTTAGCAATCTTTTTGATTGTGTCTAATTCTGTCTTAATCATTCCTCTTAAGACTTTAGGTTGTTCTTTAATTTCAGAAGACATTAATGTCATGAAATTTACCTCCGTTCTATAGTTATGGGTATATTCAAATATAGTCTCTAAAATTTAGTATTAAGAATATCCATTATTATTATACCACAAATATAACTAAATTTCAAATTAATCAATAAATATTCAAACTGATAACTATTATACCTATAAAAAGAAAAATTAATCCTAAAACCAATAATTTTACAGGTTTTCCTTTGACTCCTTTCCACTCTCCAAAAATAAAACCCACAAATTGTTGTCCTCCGGTGCATACACACTGTCCTATTGCATTTCCAACCGAACCTCCCAATGGTCCCATCATAACAGAGCCAAAACCAAACAATACCAAATATAAAATATACTGAGCACCGGAACAAATACAAGCAAGCAGTTCTTTTATATTAAACAAAGTTTTAAAAGTCTTACCTTTAATTATAAAATAAACTGCATATAATGTATTAATAAAAATACAGCCAAACATTCCAAAGGTCCATAAACCAAAAGAGCAGAGCTCAGGAGGGCAACCGGCACTTATTCCTGCTTCTTTAAATATATTTCCATAGTATGTATTTAAAAGAAGAAGGGTTGGAGACATAAAACCGCATAATACACATAATAGTATATAGAAAGTATTTTGTTTTTTGGTTAGATGTCCGTATACTCCGGCTTTTCCCAATAATTTATCTTTACTATGGTTTGCCAAAGTTATAAATACAATGGCAATCATTAAAATAACTAAAGCAAAAATAATTATAATACCCTTAATCGAGAAAATATCGGGAGCATCTTTAAAAACTCCGGACCCTTTAAATATTAAAGGAATTAATGTCCCGCATATAAGAGAAATAGTGCCACACATTACACTTGTGAATACAAAACCTATATTTGCAAGACAATATAAAGACAAGATATTGCATATTCCAAAAAGTAAAGAAAAAACATTGGCAAATAATATATTTCTAATACCAATAATATTATATGCCATGGGAACACTGCATATACAGAAAAAAATTACCCATGGAATAATAAACATACCTAAAAATTGACTGATAAAAATCATTTCCGGCAATCTAAATTGTTTTATGGTCTTCATAGGCCATGGGCTGGTTCCTGCTGAAAAACCACCTATAAATATTAATAATATACCAAGTAAAACCATATTTAAACTATAAATTTCTAAAGTCCGGCATATCTATAGCCAAACCATTCTTCTTTATTGATTCTTGAGCTAATATCCCTATTACTGTCATATCTAATGCTTCATAAATACCAATCATTTCATGATTTGTATCTTTTCCCAAAATTGCTTCAAGAAAATAATGCATAGTCCAAAAATCTCCACCCCCGTGAGTGGTAATTTTCTTTGCCAATTCCATATCATCAAATTCAGGTTTATAATAAGAATAATCTTGCCCTTCATTTAAGGATGTATGAACTTTATCATAACCCTCACCAAATCGGTCACTCTCAATAGAACCGAGAGTTCCATATAAAACATACCAATTAATAGGTTTTCGCGGATAGTGACAACTTGGAGCAATTTTCATAATTGCACCATTAGACAATTCACATATTATCATAGCACCAAAATTTCCGTTATTATCATTATCCGAAAAACGAGATTTAATCTTTGGTCCTTCAATACCCATAACTCTCTTGGGAATAAGATTTGTAGCTCTTAAAATAGGACCGGCGGAATGAGTGCAATAGAAAGTGGAATGAATATTGTTTCTCCAATGTTTTGGATTATGATTTTCCGTAAATGCTGCTCTCTCATCATAAGTCATATAGTGAATATAATCAGCTTCTGCATGCAATAACTCTCCTATTTTACCGGCTTGGTAAAGTCTTCTCATTTCCCTTCCCGCAAGAGTGAAACAAGCGTTTTCGGCATAGGAATAAAGAGCTTTGCTTTTTTGGGCAGTTTCAAGAAGTTTATAAGCTTCTTCCATTGAATTAACAGCCACATTTTCACTTATTACATGAATATTGTTATCAAGACATTTTATTGCGTAAGGGGCATGCTCTGTGGCATAGTTGGCAAGAACCACAGCATCCAATCCATGTCCCAAAAAACTATCAAAATCATTATAAGTTGACACCTTCGTTCCCAATTTGTCAGCTATTTCAACACATTCATCCAATCCCTTCTGCCATTTATCACAAATAGCAACAAGATCGGCATCCGGATGCCTTGACATAACCTCAACCATGGAGCGTCCCCTACCACAACCGAAAACACCTATTCTTAACTTAGACATCTTTTAACTACCTCATTTGATATATTATGCATAGCGCACTATTCAATATTATTATACCATATTTTAGAAATTAAAAATAATATTAAAACCCTTTTTCAAATTTATTTTAAAGTTATGCATAAGTTGTATTTAAAATTCAAAAATTTGACAATAAGTTTATTAAATAATATAATATTTATAGGTGTAACATGAAAGAGAAGATAGTTTTAAATTACATAAAAAAGTATATAAAGGAACACAATCCCGGAGATAAATTGCCAAGTGAGAGTTCAATATCAAAAGAATTAGATATTCCTACATATATTGTGCGAAATTGTATATTCTTATACAGAGAAAAAGGGCTTATCAGAACAAAACGAGGCGGAGGTTCCTATATTACCAAATATAAGAAGGATAAATATATATTTATTACCGCCGGAAAAAATGAAACCTTGGGAATACCGGGGGCATCTGCAAATATAGTTTTTAGTTTATTAACAGATATTATTGAAAAGACCAACTATCTTTCATATAAACATTTAACAGATGAAAAAGGTCAAATTCCTATTCCGATATCTAAAATTGCGGGAGTTATTTCATTCCGTCAAAACACAATGAACACAGAAGAATTTGAAAAACATGCCATTCCCATAATAGATTTTGCGGATTTCAAAGATTTTACAAACCCGACTATTTATCTCAATTATCAAAGATACTTTTTTTTATTGGTAGAAATCATCAATAAGTATAATTTCAAAAACCCTTTATTTTTCACATTGTTAAATGAAATAGAGGAATCCTCTCCAAGATCCTTTACTCTGCAAACCACTAACAGATATTTTGAACAGAAATACAGACTGAAATATATTCAGGTTTTACCTAATATGTCAAGTTCAAAAAAAATAGTTGAGGACGCCTTGTCAACCATTGATTTTAAGCCGGATTTATTTATATTCTTAGATGATGCCATTTATAAAGGGGCAAGAGATATAATTACTCAAAATAAAATATATAAAGACACCAAAATAATCACATATTCCAATGAAGATATAGAATTTCCGGATAACGTATGCCGAATATCCTTTGATTTAAAAAAGGCTTCCGAAGAAGCCGTGCAATTACTATTACAGTTGATTAATAAAGAAACCGTCCTAAAACCAAATGTCCCTATTAATCCGTATATAATTAATGAAGAGATATTAAACGTATAAAAAGAGCCAAAAGGTTCTTTTTAATATTTGAGTTTGTTAAATAATTCATCAGTTTGTTCTTTGTCAGTGGAAACAAGATAAACATTTTCATATATTCCACCAGCCATAAATCTATCATATACCTTAACGGATATTTGATTTTCACCTTTCTTTAAATAGGGTTTTATATCAATTGAAAATGGGTTTTTCCATATATCTTCGGGAGTAATACCAAGTTTATCGCAAGTATGTTCTATAGCAAGGTCTCCATTGATATATACTGTGGCATCTTCATCTACTGCCATAAACACCAAATATTTATATTTGGCTTTATTATCCGTTTTAATGTTGGTTTTATACCAAGCATAACCATCATAACCACCTATAGTATTTTCCCAATTTTTATTAATCTTGATGGATTGCCAATTTGAAAAATCCTTTATGTTTTGGCTATTATCATCTTCACCTTTTTGGATATACCAATCATTTTTTTTTAAACTTACAATTTCAAGGTCACTTGTATCATTATTTGCGGCTCTCTTAAATCCGTCAATAATTTTATTCTTATTATCTATGGTAAAGTCTTCAACTATAACTTTTACATTGTTTTTATTTAGATATGTATCAAGTTCATTAATCATATCCAAATATTCTTCTTTTGTTCTCTTTTTCTTTTTGGCTTTGGTCAACCCATTACCTTCCGGCTTTGCAAACATACTGCCACTATAATAGAATCCCAATTCTCTTGTTAAAATTAAATATAACAATTCACATTTTAAGGTTTTAACTCTGTCAAGAATAATATCATCATCTGCTTTCTTTTCCGCTTCCGCAAAATATCTGACAGCATTATTAATAAACCTATCGGTATAGATAGGTTCTGTAGGTTTCCACCTTATACCGTCAACCATTAAAGGATTTTGTGTATTTGGAGTTATAGAGTCTACCTTATGTGGTATTTTAATGTTATCTCTGTATAAATTATTAACCATATCAACATATTTCCATACAGCATTAGCTGAATTGCCATAATATCCAAAGACAAAATCTTTCATTAAAGCGTTTACATCACGGTTAGGGTTCCATAACAATTTACTCCAAACCCAAGCTCTCATATATCCTAAATTTTCCAAACTTGAAGGATAAGAATCTGCTTGCATAAACACACCCATAGCTCCTAAATCTTTCATTATTTTTAGATTATCGGAAACAGGTATCATATTGGGAGTTGGCAATAAGAAATGGTCAAAGTTTACATTATAAGACCATACAACACAATTTCCCCCAGCTTTTACCCAATTATCCAAATTAGACCTAAACTTTTCGGTTTCATTAAGATTTAACAAGGGAAAAGGCCAGTCAGGATTATCCGAACACACAAATATTAAAAAATTTTTGTTAGGTTTAATTGTTTTTGATGGTTTAATATAATCCAAGTAGGCAAGAGTCAAGAGTTTAACATCGGGATATTCTTTATTAACTTCTTCAATAATTTCATTTAATGCTTTATAAAGAGTTGCCGCTTTAGTGCCTTCCACACTGTCAAGAACATTACATTTTTCACAATCACACAAATGATATCCATCTTGAGGTGATAGGGCAATTAGGGTTTTACCTTCACTTGCAAGTTGTTTAACTTTTTCGGTGCATATTTTTATAACATTGGGATTAGACCAACATAGTTGAGTCTTATTAGCGTTAAAATACTCAGGGTGTTCTTCTCCGTAAATTGAGGGAGATACAAAGTCAAATGAAGAATGACACATTCCGTGATTATCAAACTTTCCACCCAATTCTTTATGAATATCAATTTCATACCAACCGAGAGGATTCATATGAGAAAATGTTTGAAGTCTGTTATATAAGGCAAAGTCTGCATTAAAAGCTTCATCAGAACCGGGAAATCTAACAGTAAAAGCCGGATTTTCTAATCTGGGAATATATAAAATTTCTTTTTTATCAGATTTGGGAATAGAAGCAGATTCACCTTTGGCATACCAACGAACTTCAAGATCTTCTTCCAACAATGACAAAACACCATATACAGGTCCCCTATCTTCTCCCCCAAAAATATAAATATTACCGTCTTTTTGTCTTATGGCATAACCTTCAGGGTTAAGGTTGTCTATATCACTTTGAAAATCTGCCTTATTAAATTCATTGGTTTGACCTAAACTAATATAATTGGTTATGGGTGAGGTTTTGATAGGAATTCTCTTGCCATATATTTCCATTAAATATTTTTGAAGGGTTTCGGCAGCAAAATTATCTTTGGCATTAGGATTTTCGGAAATTAAAATAACCGTATCATTGTTAATAACAAAGGTTTCGAATTTTCCTGTGGGCTTCAATCCGTTATAAGCAAAAGTTTGACAACCTATAAAAAAAGAGCAAAGAAAAAGTAAAATAAATATCTTGTAATACACACTTATTTTTCTCATTTTATTCTCCTAAAAAAACACCCCCCATAAAGAGAGGTGAAAAAAATCAAATAAATTTATGCAGCCGGGTCCCAACCGATTCTGCCTTGACCTCTATTTGCTCCTGAGTAACTTAAGTCACTGTAGAAAGGAGCATCGGAGCCTCTTTTTGCATATTTTGCATGACAGTCAGCATATAAGAAGTTTGCTCCATCTAAATGTCTGTATGCCTTAGAAGGAACATTTCCATAAGCTGCTCCACCTTGGCATAAATAATTAAGTAATAACACATCTGTCTTACCTGAAGTACAATATCCACTCCAATTGCATACAGCTGTATCACAGTATAATACTGTTTGAGAAGGGTGAGCTATTTCTATGTTTGATTTTGTTGTTGGTGCTCCACCAAATTCTTGGTTAACCAAAAATCTGTTTTGAGCATATCCTGCATAGCCTTTCATACTTGGACATTCAAACATAGTTCGGTTCTTTACATAAGGATGTAAACAATCCATCCAGGTAAAGAAATTTCCGGGTGTTGTATTATCCCATTCAACTATTCTAAACTTTTTACATGGATAATCACTTGTGATACTTGGGTCATCCCAATATGCCCACACTCTTATAAATGGAGCAAATTGGTCGTCGTAATCATCCATATAGAGTTGACAAGCGGTACCAATCTGTTTGAGATTACTTAAACAAGATGTTTGTCTTGCCTTCTCTCTTGCCTGTGCGAAAACGGGGAACAGTATGGCTGCCAAGATTGCGATAATCGCAATGACAACCAACAACTCGATTAAAGTAAAACCATAGATGGTCTTACAGGCTCGTCTTGATTTACAAGACTTTACTAAATTTAAGAACAAATCTATCATCTTTTTTCTCCTTTCTTTTAACTGTTTTTACAAACATTATTCAACCGGTTTTAAAATTTAAAAAATGTTGTAAAAACGTTTTTGTTCTTACATTTATATTATACCACAAATGGATTATTTAAAAATCAAAAATTAACTATTTTTTCTTGTTCAACAAGTGAGTATAATTTTATTAAGGTTATTGAACAAGTTGTTGACAAATTTTTTGAAATATTGTATAATTATAAATGTAATAATATCTTTAGTTGTTAAGAATCACCCCCCTAAATCCCGGGTGGGTGGGTTTGCCAAGAGGATCCAAAAAGTTTCGAACGGCCCCCCCACGGGAAAATCAAAGATTTTCCTCGTAGCCCCCCTAAAGGGGGTTCATTGAAAAGAACGAAACTTTTTGGAGAATGGCACGCAGTAGGGGGTACTATATAGTTTGTTTTTGGCATAGGGGATAGATTATGAGGAATCAAAATGAATAAATCACAAAATATATACGACTACCTTGTAGAATATATAAAGGATCACAAGCCGGGGGATAAATTACCCAGTGAAAATAGTCTTTCAAGAGAACTTAATATCTCAAGAAATACCATTCGCAGTGCCATATTCTCTCTAAGCGAAAAGGGATATATCAAAACCAAGCACGGATCCGGGTCATATATAACCAACCCAAAAATAAAATCACAAAAGAAATATATTCTCATTTCCGCTGATAAGGACAGAACCTTAGGATTATTCGGATATGCTCACAGAACCATTATGAATAAAATTAATGAATATCTGAAAGCAAAAAACTATAATCCTTATATATATCTGATAGATGATGAAAACAAAAACAAATTACCCTTTGACATAAATGATATTGCAGGATATTTCGCTCTGCCGGAGAATAAATTTAATTATGATTTATTAAAAAAAGCAAAAATACCCAGAGTAAATGTAGGTGACTATGTGACATATAACTACCCGGCAGTTATTATGAATTATCAAAAATATTTCTTTCTATTAGAAGAACTGGTTCAAAAATATAACCTGAAAAATATAGTAGTATTAACATTAGTGGATCATATTAAAGAAAACTATCCACATACATTTACATCTTACGCCATTAATCGTTATTACGAAAAAAAGTATTACTTAAGGAGTGTTTCTCCCTCACCAGATATGAAATCCAGTAATTATGTCCTTGAGCATGCAATTGGTATAAATACATGTCCCTTTGTGCCGGAAACTTTTATATTTCTTGACGATACAATATTTAAAGGGGCAATAGAAGTGTTTAAACATTCTGATAGGTTAAAACATTCCAAAATTATAACTCACTCAAATGAAGATATAGAATTCCCGGATAATGTATGCAGAATATCATTTAATTTAGATGAAGTAGCTCAAAAATCATCGGAATTAATGATATCTTTACTAAACAAAGAACCCCTAATAGAATATATTTTGCCTATAAATCCTTATTTAATTAATGAAGAAGCACTAAAATAAAAAAACAAACCCCTTTTTAGGGGTTTGTTTTTTTATAAATTAGTCTACGGAAACCCAAGCTTGTTTACTGTTGGATTCCAAAACTTTGTTAATGAAGCGAACCAAATGGTAACCGTCCTCTACTGTGGGGTAGTCACCTTTATATACTTCGCCTTTTTTCTTAGCTTCCAAAGTCTTGGCAAATTCATCATAAATATTACCAAAGGCTTCTATAAAGCCTTCAGGGTGACCGGCGGGAAGTCGGACGAAACCTTGAGCGAATTCGCCTAAAGAACCATCACCGGGGCGGAATATTTCATCCGGTTTGTCAAGATATTTAACAAACATTTTATTAGGCTCTTCTTGTCTCCAAGCAATAAAACCCTTTTCACAATAAACTCTTATATTCAAACCGTTTAATTCACCGGAAAGAACACTTGATGCCCACAAAACGCCCTTTACACCACTGTCAAACTTTAACAAAACTGTTCCGTCATCATCAAGGGGGGCTGCAATGATAGATTGCAAATCCGCACATACATCCTTAATTCTCATACCTGTTATATATTCTGCCAAATTTGCTGCATGGCATCCTATATCAGCCATGGTAAAACTTACACCCTTTGTAGGGTCAAAACGCCAAGCTGACTTTCTGTCAGCTTCCGGAAGTCCCATAAGCCAACCTTGAGGATATTCTACAGTCACTCTTATAACCTTTCCGATAGCTCCGCTTTCAATAAGATTCTTGGCATCCTTAACACAGGGATAACCTGTATAATTATGTGTCAAACAAAACTCTACACCGGTTTCTTTAACTTTATCATAAATTTCTTTTGCTTGGTCTATGGTAATACATAAAGGCTTATCGCTTACTATATTAAAACCATATTTTAAAGCTTCCATAATCACTTCATAATGCCCACCTGTAGGTGTCACTACTGATACAAAATCAATTCTCTCACCTTCGGGAAGTTTGCTTTCTGCTTCAAACATTTCCTGATATGAAGAATATGCACGGGGAACACCATATTCCTTAGCAAGACTTATACTCTTTTCAGGTTTTGAGCTGAAACAACCTGCAACTACTTCAATATTTCCATCCAAACGAGCGGCCATTCTGTGAACGGAGCCTATAAAAGAGCCGGCTCCACCGCCTACCATACCCATTTTTAAACTCATACTAATTCTCCTTTTATTTTATATTCCACGTCCTATCGCAAATGCTACTCCTTTTCGGCTTAGAAGGACAGATGGAGTTAATTAAAAACCAAAGCCACAATCAATGCCTACATAATCACTTTTATTGAATCTCTTATATCCTACTCTTATGGTATCATCCAAAAATGATAAACCGCAGGACATGTTATAATCTTCCTTATACGCTTCAATGGTTCCGTAAATAAAACCAAGTTGAACATTAAGACCACCAAAAATGCCCAAACTGTTGTACGATGCACCACAGGAGAGTTCTAATTTATTTACCAATTCCAAAGGAATATAACCGGAAAAATCCTTGGTTGCCACAGCATAAAAAGTTGGATTCTTATCTAATTTACAAGTAATATCTTTAACTCCCACTGCAACGGAAGGAATTGCCCCGAAGTCGGGAATAAATTGCCATTGGGCATCTAAAACGCTTTTGCTTGAAGGTATAAATTTATCTTTATCAAATTCATTGTTATAATTCGTAAAAGATACCTCAAAGCCGTTAAAACCACCTTGAACATTAAAAATATGATTATGTTCGTTATACTCATAATCATAAGACAGAGAAACTCCGTCTACACTGTTTGCCGTAGGAATATATACCAAATTTTTAGCATATACGAAACCCGTTAAAAAGATAAATACAAATAAAATAATTATTTTTTTCATAATAAAACCTATTTTTTAACTTCTTTTTGGGGGGCTACGGAATAGGATTGAACCTTATTCCCTATTACCTTAGGCTCTGTATCATCTTTTCTCAAAATTTGTAATTTGTCTGAAATATTATGTAAAAGGATTTGATTATTATAAATAAACTCAAACTTATCACAGAAGAAAGGCAAAAGCGGAGAGGCTTGTCCGGATTCACCATCAAGCATGTATATTGCGGCAGGCATCTTAGGGTCACTTGGCTTTAATGACATAACCATACCGTTAGACATAAGAATTGCATAAGAAACCCGGTCTTTGCCCATAGGAATAGGAGCCACACCCATGTCTTGCATACTCATAGATTCATTGGCATGATTATGTTCCTCGGGAACTTGAACCAAAAATAACATATAATTGTCCATAGTATCAGTCATTCCCTTAGGAGAAAGATTGGATTTAGCAACAGCAATATAAGCATTTACTTCAGTAGATGCGGAAAGAGATATAAAACTACATTTCAAGCCTTCGGGGAAAGGTATTTCGTGAGCGTCTCCGTTATTATCACTCATTAATACCAACCTTTCGTCATCTTCACCTCTTGAAACAACTCCCAACATACCTTCAAAATAGGACCATACATAATCTTTCATCACCAGCTTACCGTCACGACCGTTTAATGCTTGTGATTGCTCCTGTCTGGTAGGAAGCATTGAAAAAGAATTGGAACCGTTAAGATCCGCTCTAAAAACTCTTCCGTTAGCTATATATGATATATATTTTCCGTCGGGAGAGAATTTCGGCTTGGCTTTACTCCCCTCAATGGTTGTAATCACCTTTCTCTTCTTTCCGTCAGGGTTCATAATAAACACTTGGGGAGTCTCACCTTCATAAGCCACAAAAGCAAGTTTCTTCCCTGTATATGATACAGCTACATCCTTTATGTCCCCTTCTTCTAAGATTGTTTCATTTTTACCTGAAGATAAATCGTAAGAAGCTATCTTATTTTTATCCCCTTCTTCAATATATATAATTTTATTGTTGACCTTGGCACCGGCAAATATGTCCACACCAAACCATTGTTCTAATTTTCCCATAGATATGGCCATTATAAGACCTAAAACGAAAATTACAACAAATATACCTATCATACCCTTAATTTCAGGATTAAGTTTAAATTTTGGCTTATCTTCGGAAATGACTTCTTTGTTCTTGGTTTCCACTTTTTCGGTATCAACATTTTGTAAATCTTTGTTTTCTAAATCTGACATTATTTTATACCAACTACTTCATTTAAGAATTTATTTATATCACCTCTATAATCGAAAATATTATATCCATGTCCGGCATCTTCCTTAACCTGTAAATAACAATAAACACCCTTATCATTCATTTTCTTTACAAAAGAATTACATTGCTGAGGGATAACAAGAGTATCCTGTCCTCCAAAGAATAACATTTGAGGAGCGGAAGTTTTGTCAATATGATTATAGGGATTGCAAAGTTTAATCAAAGAAGGATCATCTTTACACAAATGTGTTTGTATTGATTTATTATATATAAATCCTACGGGCTCTCTCATTTCAAAATTACAAGGTCCGCAAAGATTTATAACACCTTGAACACGTGAAGATTGATTCTTATATAAATCATCTTTGCAAATGTCTTCCGGCAGAACTCCCAAAAGTGATGCCAAATGCCCTCCGGCTGAGAAACCTATAGCAACTATATGATCTTTATCTATTTGATACTTTCTTGCTTTTTCTCTTATAAATCTAACTGCGGTTTTGCAATCTTCTACACAAGCGGGAGTAGGTGCTTCATTCATAAAACGATATTGAACAGTCACTGAAACATAACCTTGGCGAACAAAGTCATCCCCTATCCACTGCATATCCTTTTTGTTGCCTTCAAGCCATGAACCGCCATGAATAAGAAATACACAAGGCTTGAGCTTTCCGTTATCAATATATTTTATGTCGAGATGACAATCCTTCTCCGGAGTCTTTTTGTAAAGAACATCTTCATAATATATTGTTTTGGTTTCACAAAAAGCAAAAACAGTCAATAATAAAAGTAAAATTGATAATAATATTTTAGCCATATTCACACACTCTTTATATTACTAATTATATTATACTTTATTTCATAAAATATTTGCAAATCAAAAACTTTATTTAAGGATAAACCGCAGGCATAATAAGGCCCTCACACTCTTCAAAACCACACATTATATTAAAGTTTTGAACAGCTTGACCGGCAGCACCCTTTCCCATATTATCTATTGCTCCGGTAATTATTACTCTGTTTGTATGTTTATCAAACATTGTTGAAATATGACAATAGTTGGTGCCATAAACATTTTTGGTAACAGCTTGAGTGCCTTGAGGTAATACTTGAACAAAAGGACATCCTTTATAAAAATCCTTATATAATTTATTTAACTTTTCATTATCTAAAGTTTCTATACAATCAGCATAACAGGTTGATAGGATTCCTCTGTTCATTGGCACTAAGTGAGGAGTAAAAATAATATTACTGATTTTTCCGGAAAGCTTATTATACTCTTGTTCAATCTCAGGTCTGTGTCTGTGAGTCGTCACACCATAAGCCTTAAACCCCTCATTGGTTTCACAATACAATCCGGAAACAGACAATTTGCTTCTACCTGCACCGGACACACCGCTTTTTGCATCTATAATAATAGTTTTTAGGTCTATTAAATTATTCTTTACCAAAGGAGCCATAGAAAGAATAGAACAGGTAGCATAGCAACCGGGATTTGCCACTATACGGGCTTTTTCTATCTCTTCTTTATGCAATTCAGGGATAGCATAAACTGCTTCTTTCAGAATCTCAGGTTCTGTATGTTCAATCTTATAATACTCCTTAAACTCCTTAGGATCCTTCAATCTAAAATCAGCGGGAATATCTATCATTTTAATACCGGCGTCAAGGATTTCGGCGGCAATTTTCATACCGCCGCCATTACCCCTGGCGGTAAACACAAAGTCACATTTTTCCTTTAAAACATTTATATCATATTTTTCACATACCGGCAAATCTAATCCTAAAAATGAAGTAAAGGCATCACTTATGGGTTTGCCTTCATTGGAATCACTTACCAAATAAGTGATTTTAACTTCTTTATGTAATAATAAATATCTTATTAATTCGGCACCGGCATAACCGGAGGCACCAATTATTCCAACTCTAATCATACTAACGACCTTATATTTTTATACATTATAATTATATCACTTTTTTATTATATTTTTCAATTTTTCAAAAAAAGACTTATATTTACCCAAAAGATTAATTATATTTTTAATATAAAAAAAACAAATTTACCTTTAGTAAATTATTATTACAACATTTAGATTTTAAAAACTTGCATAAAAATTATAAATATATTATAATAATAGCGAAGGTTTTATAATACTTATATGTCTTTTATATGTAAGCTATGGTACAAAATGATTTAAAATTAGTAAAAGATGCCCAAAAAGGAAGTAAGAAAGCTATTGAATCTTTATTTAACACTTATAAAGATCCGGCTTTTAACATTTCTTATCGTATAGTTCAAAGAACTGAAGCGGCAGAAGATATTGTCATGGATTCATTTATTAAAATTATGCAAGGTAATTTTAATATCACAGAAAGTTTTAAATCATACTTTTTCAGAAGTGTTATAAACAATTCTCTCAATTATCTAAAAAAAGAAAAACGAGAGAACATATCCTTTGAAGAAGGTGGATTTGATGTTATTACAAAAGAAACCCCGGAAAAAGTATATGAAAAAGAAGAGCGCCTGAAAATAATCAAGGAAGCTATTCAAAAACTTCCGGAAAACCAAAGAACAGCTTTTGTATTGATTAAATTTGAAGATTTATCATATAAAGAGACTGCTAAAATTATGGGAAAAAGTGTAAAATCTGTTGAAAGCCTTATGAACAGAGCCAAGGAAAACCTTCTAAAAAAACTAAAAGATATTTGAGGATAGAATAATTAGCAATAAATATTTAATTATCACTTACAAACTTTAAGGATGAAATATAATGGATAAATTTGACAAAATATTAGATGAAATATTAAGCGAATGGAAAACACCTAAAAACAAATTATCAAGTGAAACCTTATTTTCCAATCTTGAAATACAAAAAAGAGATAGGGCTCATAATTCCGGATCTCAAAAAGTTTCCCATAAGGGCCTTTTCGGGAACCCTTCTTATTGGAAATGGGCATTATCTATTGCCGCCTGTCTCATTATCGCTCTCGGATTATATATTCATCAAGGTGGTTTCTACCCTCTCGATAAAGAAGGTATGATTTACAATGATAATACACAAAATAAAACTATGATTCAAGAATGCAATTTATCAAACCTAAATGATTCCGGAATTATGGACGGAACCCAAAGCGATATAATTTGCTATGCTTTATTAATGGATGTGCCAAATGAAAAATAAAATTTTACTGATTATTATAACTATATTCTTAGGTAGCCTATGCTTTGCCCAAGACATTATAACAGAACCTAATACTGTTAATTCCAACGCATATATCACGGAAGAGGTCGACCAAAATCTCTTCGATGTCGGAAACAATAACAATAATAGCAAAAATACAGACTACAATGCTCTTGAAAATAAAATATATAATCAACTAAAAATTATAAATGAAGAGTGTCTTAACAAATTAAAGCTTAGCAAAACCCAAAAAGAAAAAGTCTTAAAACTTCAAGAATCATATATGAATATTGCCAAAGCTCACGGTATTCTCTTAAAAGAAGCATATATCGATTTTAATGAAGCATACAAAAAAGATCCCTATTCCAAAAATACAAAAGCTAAAAAAGATAAACTTCAGAAATTAGCCCAAGACACAAAAGAAGATTACGCAAAATATCAAGAATCTCTCTTCAAAATATTGACCGCTAAACAAAGAAAACTTTATAATGAATATATTGAACAAAAAATAAAAGAATATCAAGACCAATGGAATAAAAAATATGGTCCTTCACAAAACAATAAAAACAACAGCAATATGAATAATAATTCAAATGCAAATAAATAAGGCGAGATTAATTCTCGCCATTATTTTATACACTTTTTCACTTCTTTGATTATTTATTTTTTAATAAGTTTAGAAACTAAATCAAGAGTAGCCTGTTCCGGATCTTCTGCACACACCACTGCCGATATTACACATATCATATCAGCTCCTGTTTTGACAACACTATCAATATTTCTTTCATTAATACCACCAATGGCTGCTATGGGTATTCCAACATTTTCTTTTAATTCTTTTATAAAATCAGGACCTATAACGGCTCCGGCATCCAACTTTGTCTGTGTAGAAAATATAGGACCTACGCCCAAATAATCCGCTCCTTGCTTTTCAGCCAAAACAGCATCATCCACACTCTTGCATGTCACACCTATTATTTTATCCGGTCCCAACAATTTACGAACTTGAGGTAGCGGCAAATCATTCTGACCTATATTTACACCATCAGCATCCACAGCCATAGCTATATGAATTCTGTCATTTATAATAAATATCCCATTATACTTATCACATAACTCTTTTATTCTGCGAGCAGTCTTAAAAAAATATAAATCTGAACAATATTTATCTCTTAATTGAATAATTTTAGCTCCGGCTTTTAAGGCTTTTTCAGCAATGGTTTTATGTTTTCTCCCCTCAATTAAAGTTTCATCGGTTATAACATATAATCCCTTTAATTCTTTCATTATAACTCCTAAAAATTATGGCATTATATTTTCTGTTTGGTATTTTTATTATGTGGAGAAGGAACTGAACCCTTTTTATAATTAGGGTTAAATTGGTCTTTTGGATGAGATCCATAATGTGGTCCGGCACCTTTTTTACCTGCAGGCAGTCTTCCTGCTTGTGCACCGAAATTAGGCATAAATTTATATAATTCCTTATTTCTCATTACACCGGAAAAAGTTTGTTTTTGCTCATCATTAAGAATAGCTTTAAATTCTCTGATAAAGTCATTTGAAGCAACAAATCTCGCCTTTAAAATATCACCTATTTCTTCGGCATATTTACCAGACTCCTCGGAAGATATATTAGCAGACATATTAACATTATGAAGCTTTTTCATTAATTCTCTGTGTTTCATAAAATAAGATTTGTTTATGGAAATATACTTTACCACAAGCTTATCATATTCCGATTTCTGGTTATCGCTAAAGTTAAAGGTTTCATATACAATCTCTTTACTATACATTGGAGGCATAAAGGATTTGAATTTAGGCCTAAAATGTCGGAAATTAAGATAGAAACCAAAAAGCATAAAACAAATAAAAGCAGTTTCTATACAAATAATAATGAGCATAATTTTCTGTTTCATATAATCACCTAATTAAATTCATTTAACATAGATACATAAGTCATATCATTATATGTATATTGATTGTAACTATGATCAGTAAAATCTATTTTATTAGACAAACCTATGGTAGTTCCGAGAGCTGCGGCGAACAGAATAGATGCCACAACAGCCCAAGTAGGTATATAAGAAACATATCGTTTTACATTGATAAGTTTTTCCAAATCATCAAATGTTTTATGGGATTTTGGAGTAATAATTTGTGACATATAATTATCTGCAAAAACTATATCTTTTTGAAATTTTTTACATGAGGCACAAGAATCAATATGTTCTCGGACAGAGTCAAATTCACTTTGAGATATCTCTCCGTCAATAAATTTTACTATCTGCTTTTCCACATATTCACAATTCATTATTTTTCTCCTTAATATCTTCTTTTATATCAAACAATTCATTTATTTTCTTTCTTGCTCTAAACATATACCCTTCAACAGCTTTAACAGTTGTATTCATTATCTTAGCTGTCTCCTCGTAAGAGAGGCCCTCATATTTTACCAATATAAAAGCTTGTCTTTGAGTATCCGGCAACCGGTTAAGTTTCGAAAAAACATCTTTAATAGTTTCTTCTTGCTCTAACTCTTCATCCACACCTATATTTGATGAAGATAATCTATCAATATCAAAATCATGAACAAAACGTTTATTCTTATTAATAAAATTCAAAGAATTGTTGACAACCACACGCATAAAGTATGAACTGAAAACAATGTCTTTATTTACTTTAAGATTAAACATATCCAAAAAACTATCCATTACAATATCTTCAGAATCTTCCATGTTTTCCAATATCTTAAAAGCTACACTTATACCCTTTTGATAATATGCATCAAATAGTTTCTGAAAGGCTGATTTATCACCTTTTTGAGCTTTTATTAGTAGTTTAGTACCGCTGTCTATCATTTTATTCTATTATTCTCAATATATAAACAATTTTAAAACTCATTTTCACTCGCTACACTTAAAATTTTTTCATTTATTTGCATAAAACTGCCGTTTTATGATATAATTTAATTAGGAAATACAAAATAATTTGGAGAAACATTTATGAACGAAGTCCTAATTATGGCCGGAAAAGATCTTATTGATTTGGCTGTTGACAAATTCAGTAAAGAAAACAAGGTTTTAATGGTCCTTGATTTTTCCGGTCATAGCATCGAAGACAAAGCCAAATACTTGGATTTGGTAAAATCAGCAAATATTTTAACTGAAGAACAAACAGAAAATGCCCGAAGTACAGGTGCTTTAATAATAGTTATCCCCTATTTTACAACAAATATAGCAATTCAAGATTACAGAAAAATAAAACACGCCACCCGTTTTATATCACTATGGGTAGATGGTATTAAATATGAAATTAACTAATAATCCTAAAATAAAATTCAAAGGAAACAAACAAATAATTGTCCTAATGAGCGGAGGAGTCGACAGCAGTGTCACCGCTCTAATGCTAAAAGAAAAAGGATATAATGTTCTTGGCGTCACCATGAAACTTCCTTTAGCAAACAGTAATGAACTATCTTGCAATGGAAATGAAGCAATGGAAGTAGCAAAACAATTAGACATACCTCATTGCACAGTGGAGGTCCAAGACGAATTTAAAGATTATGTTATAAATCCCTTTAGAGAGGATTATAAAGAAGGCAGAACTCCCTCCCCATGTGTTGATTGTAACAGAAATATTAAATTCGGTTTAGTATGGGATTTCTTAAGAGCAACATTTGGAATTAACTATTTGGCAACAGGACATTACGCAAAAATATATAAATATAACAATAAATATCATTTAGGAAGAGGACGTGACAGAAACAGAGATCAATCTTATTTTCTATATGGTATAAAAGAAGAAAACCTTAAATACCTTAAATTCCCTCTTGAACCCTTTACAAAAGATGAAGTTCGCCAAAAAGCTTTGGATTATGGCTTAAAGATAGCACAAAAGCCGGATTCCATGGAATTATGTTTTGCCGGTGGCAATGATTACAGAAAGGCCTTGGAGGTAACAAATATCCCCGGGGAAATTATAGATTCATCGGGAAAGATATTGGGATATCACACCGGGATTACTAATTATACCATAGGTCAAAGAAAAGGATTGGGAGTATCTGCTCCCTACCCTCTCTATGTCTTAAATATTAATCCTTTGACAAATACAGTCACCTTAGGCAAAAAAGAAGAGGGAATCACGAATTTTGTAGAATGCCATAATATTAATATTTTGGAAAAATCAGAAGCTATAGAAGGACTATCCTGCAAAGGAAAAATCCGTTCTGCCGGTGAGCCAAGAAACTGTTTTATAGAATCCATATCTAAGGATTATATCAAGATAGTCTTTGAAAATGCTCTCTTCCGCCCTGCCCCGGGACAAAAATGTGTTCTCTATAATGATAAAAACAATATTATCTTAGGGGGAACAATCATATAAAAATAAAACCACCTATGTGGTTTTATTTTTTATTTGGATTTTTAATAATAAGCTTATTTGTCAAAATAGTTATAGTAATAGGTTCACTACTTAAATCTGATGTATATTCTATATTAAACTCAATTACTCTTCCCATTTCTCTCGTTAATTTAACCACTTGAGAATTTTTCTTTTCAGGTGTATAAAAACCATCATGCTCTTCTAATGCCTTTTGCAGCAAATCCCATTGAAAATCATCAAGTTCAAAAGCGGAAAGCTTAGATTCATAGATTTTCTTTATTTGATCATCATCTAAAGAAGATAAAAATCGCAAAGCATATCTCTTATTTTGAACTTCATTGGTATTAAATCTAAATTCCTTATCCACAATAACATTCATATCCGGATTATTTCGGAGCTCCATATCTATTTGAATGTCATTTAATTTGGACATATTAATCAAATCTTCAAGAGAATAACCACCGTTTTCATAGCCTTTTACAATCCAATAATCAACCCATTCTGTAGGCACTACACCGGCAACTTTCACATAATAGAGTTTATCTTGCAACTCTAATATATCATTTCTGTAAATTCCGTTCACTTCATATTGATTACAAGCATTTTGAATAAAAACAGAAAGAGGAAGAGTCACATTATCTATTTCAAAATTATCTCTATAAAAATAATCAGCAACTATATTAAGACCACATTTATCGTGTATCATAGCAAAAAAATCTTTAAAATCAAAAGATTTTCTGTTTGTTAAGGCATTAAAATTATATTTTTCTTCAAAAATAGGCCCTGTTAAATTTTCACAAGGGGTATTATTATGCTCAATCATCAGAGCTTTAAATTGAAGAATATCAACTTGCATCTTTTTCTTTACTTCATCAGAGTTTTCACCCCTTGAGAGTTTTAACATAGCTTGACCGATAATATCAGAATAAATTCCTTGAGGATTTAGAATAACTATCTCTAAATTATTATTTCTTTCACCCTTTAAGAGCAACTTAGCAAAAACACTATCCTTTTCTATATCTTCATCTTCCGCACCTAAAACAGGGTTTATCAATATAGAAAGAGTATCACTGTTTTGAAAGATACCCATTTGCTCTTTTAATGAAGGATTGATTTTTGAATTGAAATCAATATAAGATAAAGCAAAGGCTTGAAGTATTCTTTTTTGATTCTCATTTAATGAATTATAATTAAATTTTGAGCTTTTCTTATTAAGAAAGATATCCTTAAGTTTTGGAAAAGCATTAAAGAAATCCATTAAATTTTTATAGTAATCGCTACTATATAAAAGTTTAGCATAAGTATTATTTGCACTTTGATTACTAAAGGCTTCATAACCGGATTGTTGTTTAGTCTCAAAATCAGTCTTTAAATTGTTAAAATATTCTTCTCGAAGCTTTAACTCCTTATTTAATTGTTCCTCTGACGCAGTAAGGTAAATGACTCCTTCTTCATCACTTTCCCAAGTCAAATCAAATACATTTGATATGGCAACCATTAAATCCTTTAAGGGAACTTTTTCAACATGAATTACACTTCGCCTGTCATATACTTGCCAATCTTTCTCTGATTTTCCCGCTCTTATATCCATTTTTGTTTGCATAGAGAGATATTCGCAAACATCTTTCAAGGTTGCGCCATCAGAATTTATCGAAACAGTTTTAGACAAATCTTGTGAAAAAGCAAAAGCACTTATTAATAACAAAATTAAGATAAATATTATTTTTTTCATATTATAATAGTGAGTTCCAAATGTTATCATCTTCTATTCTCATTTTTACATCCACACCATAAAAATCATTTATAGGAGTTAAAAATTCAGAAGAATTAGTATAAGTCAATCTTAGTGCTTCTCTTAAAACATTTAATCCTTTAAGAGACATTTTACCTAATGGCTTTCGTGGATTACCGGAAGGCATTCCCAAAACTTTCATCATAACCTTGTAAGGCAATGGATTTCTGTATTTATCCATAACCACAGCGCAAGAGAGATCAGGCATTACCCTTTCATTATATGCTTTAACAGTCACAACATTGCATAAAGGAGATAATTTATCTGCAATTTCTTTACCCTTAGGTTCATCCATAAAGGCGTGCTTAACCATTTGGCTCATAGCATTAGGACAAATGTTGGAAGTGACACTTATAACACCATTTCCTCTTATTTCAGGATCTGTAATGATTTTGTAATTTAAGTCATCATCCCCGGATAATATAGAAAAATCACTTCCCAAAAGTTTTCTTTTCTTTTTTAATCCTTCAATGTTTCCTGTGGCATCTTTAACGGTTCGAATATTGGGACACATTTTCTTTAATAACACCAAATCTTCAGATTGCAATTCAGTTCCTGAACGTCCGGGAATAATATAAGGAATAGCTTCACACTTGATATTTTTAGCAATTTGAGCATAATATTCGTCACGCAATTCACTTGAAGAAGGTCCGTTATAATAACAGTCCACCAAAAGACAACCCACCACTCCCAAATCATCAGCATGTTTGGAGTTTTGAGTAGCTTCTTTTGTGGAGTTTGACCCGGTTCCTGCCATTACACCACATCTGCCTTTGGCAACAGAAACAACAGTTTCAATAACTTTGTTATGTTCTTCCCATGATAGAGTAGGACTTTCTCCACTGGTGCCCACAGCAAGAACACCGGTGACACCTTGTTCTATCTGAAAATTGACATTCTTTTTTAAGCCTTCAATATCCACCATATCATCTTCTGTAAAAGGTGTCAACAAGGCTGTCCAAGTTCCTTGTAACATATTATAAATCTCCTTTAGGGATTAAATATCTTTTTCAATTTATTACATTCATCATAATCTGTATAATCTACAGTTAAGGGAGTAAGAGTCACATAATTCTTTCCAAGCATATCAGAATCAGTGTCTTTATCAAAATATTCAAATAACTTCCCTGTAATAAAGTAGTAGTCTCTGCCATAAGGATCAATTCGTTTTTCTACTCCGGAGAAATACCTAACCCCTGACATATGTGAAACCACTAATCCGGATATATCTTCTTTTTTAACATAGGGAGTATTTAAATTATAAACTGTATTGTCTTTAAAACCACATTCAAATAATTTATTAATAACTAATAGTGTCCAGTCACATGCAACACTAAAATCCGCATCCAAATCATGAGTAAAAAGGGATGTAGCCAAACCCGGTATACCATAACTTAAAGCCTCTCTTGCGGATCCTAAAGTTCCCGAATAATTAATATCAAAGCCCACATTGGCTCCTAAATTTATACCGGATATTATAAGATCAAATTTAACGTCTTTATAGAATTCCAAAACCCCCATAAAAACACAATCGGCAGGGGTTCCTGTAATACCATAACACTCCACATTATCATATATATATTTCTGAGCTCTTAAAGGAGAGCGTAAAGTTATAGCTTGGCTTTGACAACTCTGCTGACTATCCGGAGCCACAACATAAACCTTGTGGCCTTCCTTAATTAATCTGTTTTTAAGAGAATGGAGCCCCCGTGCAGAAACTCCATCATCATTTACTAATAAAATATTCATTATTAATCTATTAATTGTTCGGAAATGCGAACCAATTCCTCAAATTGAAAGTCAATTCCCAAGACTCCAACAAACTCATCATCATTACTGAATATAGGAGCGGAAACAGTTATACACATCAAATCCGTATAACGAGATGTATAAATACTTGTAGCATAAATACTCTTTGTATCTCTTGCCTTTTTGAACCATTTTCTTTCAGAGAGATCTTCACCTGCATGCAAATTAGCCTTTGCCTCCTCAGTGAAATCAGATGATATTACATTTTTGGTCACTCTTATACCATTAGCGTCAGTCACGTATGCAAATTGAACAAAATCGTATTTATTTATAGCTTTTTCAAGAAGAGATTCTATTGCCGATATATTCATTTTCTTTGTCTCTTCATCTTCTACTATTCTTTCTACTATCTTTTCACTAACTTCTATGGCACCTTGTCGTAAGAGATCAAAATTACTCTTGAAATATTCAGGTATATAAACTCTTGCAAGGAATAACATTTCTTTGTCGGAAATGGAGGTCACTCTGCCTTGTCCGTATTGTTCTTGAATCCAATTATTAATTTTTGATAATCCTTCATGAGTTTTGTCAATACCGTTTTTACCCTTTAAGCCTAAATATGCATTAACCCAATGAGCAATACCGGCAAGTCCGGATTTATCAGTCACATTTACCCTTGCAGGTCTATTGAGTATTTTATCTGTATCGAATATATTATAAATTTCTTGGTTTTTAAGCATACCATCTGCATGAACACCGGCTGAAGTAACGTTGAAATTAGATCCGACAAAAGGATAGTTAGAAGGAATATCCACAACCAACTCCTTGGCATAATACTCTGCAAGCTCTGTAATAACTCTTGTATCAGCTCCGTTGGGGTTTCCCTTTAAACTAATATAATCAAACAAAGCCCCTTCAAGCGGAGGATTCCCGGTTCTTTCTCCAAATCCAAAAATAGATGCGTTAACAGCCGCACAACCATATAGCCAAGCTGTTGTCCCGTTTACATTAACTTTGTGAAAATCATTGTGACCATGCCACTCTAACCACTCTCCGGGAACCCCACATTCATTTCTTAATTTATGAATTATTTTTGGCACACTTCGAGGAAGTGATGCCTCTGCCCAAGGAAGTCCATAACCCATTGTATCACAAAGCCTAATTTTCACAATTTTGCCTGCTTCTTTGGCAACTTCCATAAGTTTTGAAACATAAGGAATAACAAATCCGTCAAAATCAGCTCTTGTGACATCTTCAAGATGACAACGAACAGCATCCAAACCAAATGAAAAAGCTTCTTTTACAAGGCCTAAATATTGATCCATAACCTGCTCACGATCTTTTTTTAATTTAAGGTATATATGATAATCTGAAGCAGAGGTTAAGATACCTGTTTCCTTAAGGTCCATTTGTTTTACAATTTCAAAGTCCTTTTTGGACGCTCTTATCCACCCTGTAATAATTGGAAAATCATATCCAAGCTCTTGACATTTGCGAACAGCTTCTTTATCTTTGTCTGAATAAAGGAAAAATTCTGATACACGGATAACACCATTAGGTCCCCCTATTCTGTGTAAGAAATCATATAATTTAACTATTTGATCTACTGTATAGGGAGGTCTTGCTTGTTGCCCATCTCTAAAGGTAGTATCTGTAATATAAAAATCTTGAATAGGAGCCATGGGCACTGTCATTCCGTCAAAAGAACATACAGGGACTTCTGAATAAGGAAATTGCTCTCTTAATAAATTTGGTTCTTCTATATTATCTATTATTTGATTTGAAACAAAGGAAATTAATCCGTTGCGTAAATGTTTTTTCATTAGATACCTCTGTAACTATTTAAATCCCATAAAAGGAAGGGGGGCAAATAAAAAATATAAAATGGAAAATAGAAAATGGAAAATAGAAAATGTAAAATATAACTTAACCTAACTTCTTCAAATTGTTGACAGATCAAATATATAATTTAATATTATATTTCTTTTATTTAGGATAGTTTTTAGTATAACACTACAATATTTACTATTATTTCTTATTTCCTATTTATGAGAATAACATCATATTTATATAAACAATTCTAATTATATTATACCACAAATAAGGATTTTTCTCAAATTATTCTATATAAATTATAACTGTTGCCGTTGCATATTCAGAACAATGTGAAATAGATACTTCTGTTTTAGCTCCTTTAAGTGCTTCTTTGGCCTTTCCGTGCAAAATAATAATTGGTTTTCCCTTGTCATCATTAAGAATTTCAACATCATGCCATTCTTGGGGTAAACCCATAGCTTTGGCAAAAGCTTCTTTGGCACAAAAGCGTCCACATAGATTTTGAGCATAATATTTATGCTTTTTACAATATTCTATTTCACTTTTATGAAAACATTTATTAAGAAATGTTTCAGATAGATTTTCAAACCTTGAAACACTCTCAATATCTGTTCCTATTTTAATATTCATAATTAAAAATCTTCTTCCTTTTCAAAAGAAGAGAAATCTTGGCTGGTGACCTGTTGAATCAAATTCACATAACCACCATCTTCACGGATTTTTCTTATAACTTTCTCAGATTCATCCGGAAGATTTGCATCATATAAAGCTTTTTCAAAGGCTGATATGATTTTATAATCCTTTCCGAATAACAACTCATCATGACGAGTTCCGGATTTTCGTAAATCTATTGCGGGAAATACTCTCTTTTCTGCCAAAGATCTGTCAAGACAAAGCTCCATATTTCCGGTTGCCTTAAATTCTTCAAATATGGCATCATCCATCTTTGAATTGGTTTCAATCAATGCAGTAGCGAGAATTGTCAAACTTCCGCCTTCTTTTATATTTCTTGCGGCACCTATAAACTTTTTAGGTTCATTTAAAGATGCCGGATCAATACCACCTGAAAGCAACTTTCCTGAAAAAGGCACAATCAAGTTTGAGGAACGAGCCATTCTGGTAATTGAATCTAATAATACAACCACATCATGACCGGATTCAACCATTCTTTTACTTATATTCAAAACCATATTACTAACTTTAATATGATTATGTGATTCCTCATCAAAAGTAGAAGATACAACCCTTACATAATCCGGATTCTTTACATTATATAAACTCTCTTTAAAATCTGTCACTTCTTCCGGTCGTTCGTCCACCAGTAATACAATCAAATAAATATCGGGATAGTTAATAATAATTGATTTGGCAATATGCTTAAGAAGTGTAGTTTTTCCGGACTTTGGTGGTGAAACTATCAAACCTCTTGTTCCCTTTCCTATAGGGGCAAAAAGATCTATAATTTGAAGAGAAGTATTATCAACCTCATCTCCATAAGTCTCCAAATCATCCTGAGATAATTCCAAATTAATCTTTTCATCTGGATAAGTAGGTTTTAACTCTTCAAATGGAGTTCTCTCCCTATGAATTAAAGGATCTTTGAAATTAATGGATTCTATTTTTAAAAGACAATGATACTTTTCTGAACCCTTTGGACTTCGAACAAGACCGGTCACAATATCTCCATCCCTAAGACCAAATCGAACCATTTGAGAATGACTAATATAGATATCATAAGGAGATTGAGAGAAATTACCGTGACGCAAATAGCCCCAATATTGACCC